>NZ_CABSQO010000022.1:0-76140 GCF_902479755.1 uncultured Tissierella sp.
TTGATTTGTTTTGTTCAATGTCGCAGCCGACTTTTACTATAATACTCTCTTTAGTGACCAAAGTCAATACTTATTTTAAAAAAGTTTTCAAGTTTTTCAAAATAAATGAATAAAGGCGAGCACAGCTCACCTTACATCCTTATATAAACTATTTATTTTCTTATTTAACGTTATACATTCCATGGGTATGCATATAATTGAAAAGCTCTTCACCATGTCTTTGTTCTTCCTTTTGAATATGCTGTAATGCTTCCCTTACCTCCTTATTTGCAGACTCAAACACTCCAATATCATAAAATCCAGATACATATTTTTCAGTGGCTAATAGGTCACTACAAAGTAAAGCATCTTCAGGATTGTTAAAAGACATATTATTAGCGGTAAATATAGCAGGGGTCTGGTCATTACTCATGCTTTGATCACTATGTGTTAAGTTTGGCTTCTTGCCTTGCAACAACTCATTAATAATATTATAGTGATGTTGCTCCTCTGAAGCTAATTTATTTAGTAATTGCTTTAGATTAGGATCTTTTGCTTGATTGGCAAAGCTTTGATATTTTTTAACACAGACATCTTCTTGATGTTTTCCATCCTCTAAAATCATTCTTTCTTTTTGACTCAAATTTATTTGCATAATATACCTCCCATTTGTTCTATTTAATGGTAGTTTTTACTTTGAGCCATGTTTTATTCATTGATTGGTGTTAGAAAATAAAAAAAGCTTCTATCAAAGTGTTAATGAATTAAAGAAACCTTTTTTTGAACTACATTTGGGTTAAGTTCATATTAAAGCAAGTAATATTTTCTTATAAGTTATAATAAAGGCTTTATATAAATAAGGACTAAAAATATTTTTCTATTCTATCAAATATACTATCCCAAGACATTTTCTTTATCTCTTTTTCAATGCTATAATCTATAATATATCCTCTATATATCTTTTGAATTTGCTTTTCAATTGCAATTTGAAGTCTATGTTCAAATAATGGTAACTCTTCTTCTAATGGTTTATCCACTTGAATCATTCTAGGTAATCCAACATATTCTATTGCTCCACTATTATTAATAATATTCCCTAAGTTAGATATTAACCCCGGAATTTCCGTTACAACTATTAACAATCCACTAGCTAAAGCTTCTATTGTGACTAGAGATAGACCTTCATAGAAGGAAGGTAATACAAATATGTCCGCCTCTCTAAAAATTCTCCCTAAATCTTCTTGGCTCAATTCACCTAGAAAATTTATATTTCCCTTCAGCCTAAATCCTAACTCTTTAATATACCGCTCTTCTTCTCCTGTACCTGATCCCACTAACAAAAGTTTAATATTATATTTTTCACTTATATTCTTAAATACCTTAAGTAAGGATACTACACCTTTAGCGTAACTTAATTTACCTGCATATACTATTTTTATATTTTCATCATATACTTTATTTAATGGAGGGAAGAATATATCTCCTTTATACCCTCCTCCCATAACTATTATTTTGTCATTAGAAATACCATATACCTTGTTAATGAGCTGTCTTTGTTCTTCGCTTAAGGATAAGATCAAATCAAGCTTTCTACAACCATTTAATACTTCTTTTCTATATTGAGGGCATTTTTCAAGTTGTCTAATATCTGTACCATGGCATATACCTATTACCTTAATATCCTCAGCAATTTCCTTTACTAAAGAGGTAGATAGCCATAGATGATGAGATAATATAATATCAGGCTTTAAATTCTCTATAGCATTAGTTATTGCTTTTATAAAACCTTCTTTCCATCTATTTAACATATCCTCAGTTAAATCACAATACTTAGTACTTTCATAAGGCATGATATCACTCATGCCTACTATTGGGAATGGAATCTCTTTTGTATTAAAGGTTACGGGATAGAAGTTGTCTATATTTTTCAAATTAATAATATCTCCATTATGTATTCCTGAAACAAGGCCTTGAATATGTCCTTTTTTCTTTCCCTCAGATATTAATGCCTGTAAATATGTTCCACTTCCTGTCTTTCCAGGATATTGAGATATAATATGCAAAATCTTCTTCATTTGTATTCCTCCTTATTTAAGGCAAGAGATTCATATAATATGCTCAGATATAGTTAAAAAAATAAGGCAGGAATTTTTTATCCTGCCACATAGTTCAATGACTTATTATTCATCTAAAAATTTCATAGTTGTCCTACGACGCTCCTATCTTATGGACTATTCGTCCAAAGGCTTCATGGTTGGAAATAACAATATATCTCTAATGCTTGGTTGATCTGTAAGTAGTATTATCATTCTATCTATACCAATACCAAGCCCTCCTGTAGGTGGAAGCCCTACCTCTATTGCATTTAGGAAATCTGTATCCATAGGATGTGCTTCATCATCTCCTAGATCCTTTTGTTTAACTTGATCTTCAAATCTTTGTCTTTGATCAATTGGATCATTTAACTCTGAGAAAGCATTAGCTAGCTCCCAAGTATTGATAAATGCTTCAAACCTATTGGTCTTTCTCGGATCTTCTGGATTTCTCTTAGCAAGAGGTGATATCTCTACTGGATGTCCTGTAATAAACGTAGGCTGAATTAAATGTGCTTCACAAAATTCTTCAAACATCTCTGATATTATATGACCTCTAGTCATACCAGGTTTAACCTCAAGTCCCTTTGCCTTAGCAATAGCAATAGCTTCTTCATCAGTATTAATTGTAGAGAAGTCTACACCAGTAAATTCTTTTACTGCATCTTCCATATCTAATCTTCTCCATGGCGGAGATAATTCTATTTCAGTACCTTGGTAATTTATTTTAGTCGTTCCTAAAGCCTTCTCTGCTACATAAGCAAAAAGGTTTTCGGTTAATCTCATCATTTCTTCATAATCAACATATGCCTGATAAAGCTCTATATTCGTAAACTCAGGATTATGTTTTGGACTCATACCTTCATTTCTGAACATTCTACCCATTTCATAAACTTTTTCAAACCCACCAACTATAAGTCTTTTTAGGTATAGTTCATTTGCTATTCTTAAGTACATGTCGATATCTAATGCATTATGATGTGTAGCAAAAGGTCTTGCATTTGCTCCGCCTGCTATTGGACTTAAAATTGGAGTCTCTACTTCCAAAAATCCTTTTTCATCTAAATATTCTCTTACTGCCTTAATAATCTTTGTTCTAATAATAAAGGTTTCTTTAACCTCAGGATTTACTATTAAATCTACATATCTTTGTCTATATCTTAAGTCTTGATCTTTTAGTCCATGGAATTTTTCTGGTAGGATTTGTAAGGATTTGCTCATTATAATTATTTCTTCAGCCCTTATAGATATCTCACCAGCGTTTGTTTTAAATACTTCTCCATTTACTCCTATAATATCTCCAAGATCTAAAAGACTTAAATCTTTGTAAGCTTCTTCACCTAATACATCTTGTTTTGCAAAGATTTGAATACGTCCTTCGCTATCTTGTAAATCTATAAAACTAACCTTTCCATGTCCACGTCTAGACATAACTCTTCCTGCAACTGCTACCTTCTTCCCGTCTAACTCTTCGAATTTGTCCTTAATAGTAGAGCTATGATGTGTATAATCAAATTTTTCAACTAGGAAAGGATTCTTGCCCTTTTGAATTAATTCTTTAAGCTTTTCCCTTCTCATCATCAGCATTTCATTTAAGTTTAATTCCGTTTCTCCCATTACTCTACCTCCTTAGTTTGTTAATACTTTTTATCTAGTAATAGTTAGTATTTGATATTCTATTTTCCCGTCTGGAACTACTACTTCCACAATGTCACCAGACATATGTCCTAAAAGTGCAGACCCTACAGGAGACTCATTTGATATTTTACCATTATAGGGATCAGCCTCTGCGGACCCTACTATAATAAATTCCATTTCTTCATCATATTCTAAATCTTTTACTAAAACTTTAGAACCAATACCTACAACATCAGTTGTAATATCATCTTCATCTATTATTTTTGCATTTCTCAGCATCATCTCTAATTTTGCAATTCTTTCTTCCAATTGAGCTTGATCATTTTTCGCTTGGTCATATTCTGAATTTTCACTTATATCTCCAAAGCTTAAAGCTTGCTTTATCTTTTCAGCAATTTCCTTTCTTCTAACAGTCTTTAGATCATCTAATTCATCTTCTAGCCTTTTTAATCCATCTTCTGTTAAGAATACATCTCTTTCTGGCATTTCACTCTCTCCTTTAACTAATAAATATTAGTGCTTTTTAAACTTACTTATAATATTATTTATCTATGCAAAACTATTAACATTAATAGAAATAAAGTACATTTCCTACTTGTATGCAAGATATTATAATCAAGTGGAACCATAATGTCAAGTACTTAGAACTTTCCTTTGACTTTTATAAACAAATTTACATAATCTTTTATTGAATAGTAGTTTCCTTCTGAATATAAATATTTTATATCTTTTTTTCTATCCTCTACTAAAGCCTCAAATAAATTAGAAAGAACCCTATTTTGCATCATTCTATTTTTATTAACGCCTAAATCATTGAAATTAAATGCAAAATCTTGGATAAAAGGAGGTCTTTTATTATTATGCAAGGAGTTTCCCTGTCCAAAGTCAAAGACTATACAATTTCTCCTTACCTTAGAAAAATCTAGACTCAAATCATCCATTAAGTTAATTATCATACTATAATTTTCTAAGATTCTATCAATATTTACTGGATAAAATAGAGATAATCCTGTTTCCTCCAAAATATATTCATAAATTTCATCATTATATTCTTCACAGCCTATTGCAGTTACAAACCTAACATCCTTTGAAATTTCTTTGATTGTTCGTTTTGTTTTCTCTTTGTCATCACATATAACTAAAATCTCCTTTTCAGCTATATCCTCTTTCATTAAATTACATATATCTTTCATTACTAAAGGAAGATTATTTATTCTAGTTTCTTCTCCATCTAGTATTTTCATATTTGTAAATTCTTGAATATGATATATAGTTTCCTTATTTAACTTCTCATATCCTTCAATAAATAATTTTGTACAGTCTTCATCCTTAAGTTTCATTATAGCATTTAAATATTCTTTAAGCTTATATTCATCATCAAAATCAATAGGTTTCAAATTTATTCCAGCCATCCTACCTATTATATCATTTTCTCTCATAATATTATCTATTATTTTAGGCTTAATTCTAGGTAAAATAAACTCTGGAATATATTTTATAAATCCTTCTTTATAGTACTCTAAATATTTCTCACTATCTAATATATATAAAAGTCCTATAATAACCCTCCTCTCTAATTTTAACTCTATTATATGAGAAAGGCATTATATTCATTACATATTGCTATGAATAAAGACCAATATATTCAAGCAATATTCTTTCCATCTCTTCTTTATTATCAATTGTATATATAAGATTTTTTACCTCATTTGAATTCCTCAACCCTTTTAAATACCAAGCAGTATGTTTTCTCATTTCTCTTACTCCAACTCTCTCACCTTTTATAGAACAAACAAGATTTAAATGTTTTATACACATACGAACAATTTCTTCAGGAGAAGGTAATATATCTTCTTTTCCTGTCATCAAGTTAATTATCCTTTTAAATATCCATGGATTTCCTTGAGAACCTCTACCTATGGCTATAGCATCACAATTAGTCAACTCAAACATTCTAACCCCGTCCTCTGGTTCAAAAATATCGCCATTTCCTATGACAGGTATAGTAACACTTTCTTTAACTTTCTTGATAAAATTCCAATCAGCTTCTCCAGAATAAAACATATCTCGAGTTCTTGCATGAACAGTTAATGCAGAAATTCCTTCTTCCTCTGCTATCTTTGCTAAATCTACCCCATTAATATTATCATGATCCCATCCCATTCGTATCTTTAGGGTAACAGGCTTATTGGACACCTTCACCACCTCTCTTAGTATTTTTCTAGCTAATATAATATCTTTCATTAAAGCACTACCATCGCCATTTTTAACTATCTTAGGTGCAGGACAGCCCATATTTATATCTATAATATCTATATCTTCTCTAGGATTTAAATATTCTTCTACAATATTTGCCATTATTTCTGGATCAGATCCAAATATTTGAATTGCTATCGGTCTTTCTTTAGGATTTACTTGTAATAAAGTCTTAGTTCCAGGATCCTTATAATATATCCCCTTGCTACTAACCATCTCAGAAACTACTAATCCCGCTCCCATTTCCTTACATAGTATTCTAAAAGCTAAATCTGTGACTCCTGCCATAGGAGCTAAGAATACATTATTCTCCAATTTTACATTTCCTATTCTCATACATTCACCTCGAATATTAGAAAAGTAAGTAGCTATTTAGCTACTTACTTATTTCTTTCAAATACTATCCTCAAGCCTTCTAAAGTCAGTAATTTATCTATCTTTTTAATATATTTACTTTCTGCTGCGATAAGGTTTGAAAATCCTCCAGTTGCTATGATATTTACTGTTCTTTCATTTTCTCCCATTTCCTTAATCATCTTTTCTATTATATAGTCAACCATTCCTATATATCCAAATACTAATCCTGACTGAATACTATTTATTGTATTCTTTGCTATTACTCTATCTGGCTTTGCGATTTCTACCTTAGGAAGTTTTGCTGTTCTCATAAATAATGCTTCAGAAGAAATTTTAATTCCTGGAGTAATAGCACCTCCTAGATAATCTCCTTCTTTAGATACTGCACAAAATGTAATTGCCGTACCAAAATCTACGATTATTAAAGGACCACCATATTTTTCATAAGCGGCTACAGCATTTACTATTCTATCAGCCCCTACTTCTCTTGGGTTATCATATTTTATATTCATTCCAGTTTTAACTCCAGGACCTACTACAATAGGATCTATACCAAAGTATTTTATACTCATAGCTGGTAAAGTATGCATCAATGGTGGTACTACAGAAGAAATAATAACATCTTTTACTTCTTTTGGGTCTAATCCATGATATCTAAAAATTTGCTCAAATAAAAGTCCATATTCATCAGACGTTCTATCCTTTTCTGTTGCAATTCTCCAATCGTATAATAATTGTTTATCTTTATATACTCCGAATACTACATTAGTGTTACCAACATCTATTACTAATAACAATAGCTTCACACCTCGTTTCTTATCCCTTACTCTTCAAAGCTCCTACTACAGAAGTCACTATTATAATCCCTATAATAGCCTCAGGTATACCATTAGTTATACCTATCCCAAAAATAATTTTTCTTGCAGTGGAAACATCTCCCCCTATAGCTTCTACAAATCTTTCAGCATAAAACAAATATATCATGGAAAGAACTCCCATAGTATTGGTTAATGTTCCTATAGCAGAAGCTATTACAACATCTAATGCTTTATCCTTAAACTTAATCTGAGTAAAATAAGCTATTACTAAAGTCAATATTATAAGAACCATATTCATTAAAGTCATCCACATGCTCTGTGAATTTATAATATTTATATATATTCCATAAGATAAATATCCTATTATTCCTACCCACATCAAATATAATATTGCCATAGTCTTATTCTTACCTAAATTACTTAGAGCATTATATACATAGTATGACACTATTCCTATTAATACTCTTGGTAATACTGAAACCAATGGATTTAAAAATACAAATGATACTGGTGTTGGATTAGTTAGAGCTTGAAAAATACTAAATAATCCAAATATCAAACCTACAAATCCACCCACTATCGGACCTTCCATTACTGCCCCAATAATAACAGGTATATGCATTATTGTTGCCCTTGTAGGCCCTACAGGTATAAAGCCTAATGGAGTCATACCTAATACTGCCGAAATAGCACCTAACACTCCAATAATGGCCATCTTTCTTACATTAAATCCTTTTTCTTTTACCATTAAAATCCCTCCCGCTCTAGTTCCTTTTATTTTTGGATACCAGTCGATAAAATATTCAACTTTAAAATCCATTCAGTCCAACTCTAGTTGATGTTGGCCTTCTGACAAAAACATTATAATTCTATTTTTATATTAATGCAATATTATTTTTATGACCTAACCCGATTTATGGTGAATTTCCATAAATTGATGGTAGGTCAAACGGAGCGTAGGTCCTATCGGACACCACTGAATTATACCCTACGGGGTAGATAGAGGCAGCAAGTAAATAGATTGGAGTTGCGAGACTGCGAAATTGTTCATTATTGATTATCAATTCTCAACTTTTAATATCTCTATATGCATTTAATCCGTGACTACCTTCTGCAAACAATACTCCATTTATTATAGCCTTACTCATAACTTCAGCTGCTAATGTTCCTATAAGGCTAATGTCTGCCTTTATTTCATTAGTGGCCATAGTAAATATAGTATCGCCATCTAACATGGTATGTATTGGATCTATAGATCTTGCATAACCATTATGAGCCATTTCAGAAATTTTATTTGCTTCTGCCTTAGTTAGA
This sequence comes from uncultured Tissierella sp., assembly GCF_902479755.1. Taxonomy (NCBI): domain Bacteria; kingdom Bacillati; phylum Bacillota; class Tissierellia; order Tissierellales; family Tissierellaceae; genus Tissierella; species uncultured Tissierella sp. The sequence goes on from NZ_CABSQO010000022.1 coordinate 8,456, forward strand.
ATTGCATTTGTTCCTATTACACCTATAGTTGTATTCTGTACATTAAATCCTAAATCTTTATTCATATCTTTCATAATTTCTACAGTGTTTAATAGGCTATTATTTTTATAATCATATACTCCTGCAATTTGCCTATTCAATCTAAAATCATATATATCACCAAAACTATTTACAGAAACTATAGCTGATACCATCAAATCCCCTACTTTTACAGTTGCTGAACCTAGTCCCGATTTCATAGCCCCCTGTGGTCCTAGAATCTTTCCTATTGTAGCTCCCATGCCACATCCTATATTCCCTTGCCTATTTTCATAAGAGGTTGCAATTTCAGCAGCCCTATATCCCATATTAAAATCAGGTCTAATCTTATAATTTCCGATATTTAAATCAAATATAACAGCAGAAGCCACTATGGGAACTTTAGTCACTCCCACGTCAAGTCCAATATTTTGTTCTTCTAGATATTTCATAACACCAGATGCAGCCTCCAAACCAAATGCAGACCCACCGGATAAAACTATAGCATGAACCTTATCTACCATCTTTTCTGCCTTAAATAAATCTGTCTCTCTAGTCCCCGGAGCCGATCCCCTTACATCTACTCCACCTGTTGCCCCTTGCTCACATATAATCACAGTACACCCAGTCATGCCTTCCTCTGACTGTACATGGCCTACTTTAATACCTTGAACATCAGTTATATAACCTTGATACATAATTTCACCCCTTTATTCAATTAACAATTCACAGTTCACAATTCACAATTAAAAGATAAAACCTTAAATAATACACATATACAAGATATTGATAACAAATAATAAATAGGATTACAATAGATGTTTTTTCTATTGTAATCCATAATTTATCATCTTTTAATAATTGTGCACTATGCATTGTGCATTGTGAATTGTCTTTAGCCTCCGAAGAAATTCAATAGCAGACCTGCCGCTATAGCTGAACCTATTACTCCTGCTACGTTTGGTCCCATAGCATGCATCAACAAGAAGTTTCTTGGATTAGCTTCCTGCCCAACTTTTTGAGATACTCTAGCTGCCATTGGCACCGCTGATACTCCAGCAGATCCTATAAGTGGATTAACCTTACCACCTGAAACCTTATACATAATTTTACCAAATAATACTCCTGCTGCTGTACCTATACAAAACGCTATAAGTCCTAACCCTATTATTTTTAAAGTCTCCAATTTTAAGAATGTCTCAGCATTAGCTGTAGCTCCTACTGTTGTTCCTAAAAATATTGTAACTATGTTTATCAATTCATTTTGTGCTGTTTTTGACAATCTATCAGTTAGTAAAGATTCTCTAAATAAATTACCCAACATTAGCATACCTACTAAAGATGCTGCTGATGGCAATAGTAAAGAAACTATTATTGTAACCATAATAGGAAAAATTACCTTCTCCTTTTTTGATACTGGTCTTAGCTGATCCATTACTACTTCTCTTTCAGCTTTAGTAGTCAAAGCCTTCATAATTGGTGGCTGAATAATAGGAACTAAAGCCATATATGAATAAGCCGCAACTGCTATTGGCCCTAATAAATGTGGTGCTAGCTTAGATGTTAAATATAATGCTGTTGGTCCATCTGCACCACCAATGATACCAATACTAGCTGCTTCTGGGCCTGTAAACCCTAATAAAATTGCACCTACGAAAGTAACAAAAATACCAAATTGCGCTGCTGCTCCAAGTAATATACTTTTTGGGTTTGCAATAAGTGGTCCAAAATCTGTCATAGCTCCTACACCTAAGAATATAAGCGGTGGATATATACCTAGTTTAACACCTTGGTATAAGTAATATAAAAGTCCTCCATTTTCCACAGTTTTGGAGACTAACTCTCCAGTTACTGGGTCTGGAACTATTTGTACAACTGGCGGTGCCATTAGACCTGCTTCAGGTAGGTTAGCTAACAGCATACCAAATGCAATTGGAATAAGTAACAGTGGTTCAAATCCTTTAGCGATTGCTAAATATAGCAATACACAGGATACCAAGATCATTAAAGCCTGTCCCCAAGTTAAGGCAGCAATTCCTGTGCTCTGGAAAAAATCCAGCAATATATCTCCTAAGTTCATGAAATTTACCTTCCTTTCTTAGTGGAATTAGTCTAATACTACTAATCTATCACCTGTGTTAACAGTAGCCCCTTGTGTAGTATTGATACTAGCAACAACCCCATCTCTAGGAGCTAGTATTTCATTTTCCATCTTCATAGCTTCTAGGATTAATAAAATATCTCCAGCCTTAACCTTATCTCCTTCTTTTACTTCTATCTTCCAAATGTTACCTGGCATCGGAGCTTCTACTACTTCTTGTCCATCTGATACTACTACTTCCTTTTTCTCTTCCTTTGGAGCTGGTGCTGGCGTAGCTTTTGGTGCTGGTGCCGCTACTGGTGCTGGCGCCACTGGAGCTGCTGGTCTTTTTGACTCTCCCCCTGCTATCTCTTCAACTTCTACTTCATAAGAATTACCGTTAACACTTATTATAAACTTTCTCATTGCTATGCCTCCTTAGAAATTTTTATTATAACGAATAGGAAAATTCTACTTTTTTATTTATATCTAGGAATTTTCCGTCAATGAGTTTTAAGCAGATTACCCAAATCTTTGATTTTGTGCAAGTCGCTTATGCAATAGCCAATAAAAGCTTCCTTAGTTATACTTCCAATGAAGCTTCTATTATAGTTTACCGTATATCTGTTCTTGTCTGCCAGCTGTTGCCCAAGCAGGAGAATTTTGAGGTATTCTTCTAATACTTTTTATATTTACCTCTGGTGCACTAACTCCTAAACTTGCCGCTATAGCCGCAGCAATAACCGCTACCAATTCCTCATCATTTGTAGTAGCTTCTTGTCTCTTCTCCTTCACTGGCTCTTTAGCTTTAATCGGTGTTTCTGGTTTCTTAGTATCTTCAGCTTTATTTTTCCCACCTATACTCTTCAGCACAGATATAAACATTGCCAGTACTATTAAACCTACAAACACTACTACCATACTAAATACCGTGATTATTAAACTATCTCCAAAACTAATAATATCACCCAATTATTTCACCTCTTTATACTGGCATGTTGCCATGTTTTTTTGCAGGTCTATTTTCTCTCTTAGACTCTAACATATCAAAAGCAGAAATTAATCTAGGTCTTGTAATGCTTGGAACTAATATATCATCTACGAATCCCCTTTGAGCTGCAATATATGGATTAGCTACAGTATCTCTGTATTCGGCAATCTTTTCTTGTCTAGTTTCTATTGGATTATCAGAGTTCTCAATATCCTTTTTAAATATGATATTCGCAGCACCATCAGGTCCCATAACTGCTATCTCAGCATTTGGCCATGCAAATACTTGATCTGCTCCTAAATCCTTAGAACACATTGCAAGGTAAGCTCCGCCATAAGCTTTTCTAACTATTAAAGTAACCTTTGGTACAGTTGCTTCACTATAGGCATATAGCATTTTAGCACCATGTCTAATGATTCCACCATATTCTTGCTCAGTACCCGGTAAGAATCCTGGAACATCTACTAAATTAAGTAGTGGAATATTAAAAGCATCACAAGTCCTAATAAATCTTCCTGCCTTATCTGATGCGTTGATATCTAAACATCCAGCTAATATCTTAGGTTGATTAGCAATAACTCCTATGGTCTTGCCGTTTAATCTAATATATCCAGTTATTATATTTTGTGCATAATATGGCTGAATTTCAAAGAAATCTCCACTGTCAGCTAAAAGTTTTATAATTTCTTTCATATCATAGGGTTTATTAGGATTAACAGGAACTATTTCATTTAATTTTTCTTCTACTCTATTTATTTCATCTTCTATAGCATAGATTGGTGCTTGTTCTAAATTATTTGAAGGTAGGAAAGATAATAACTCTTTAATTCTTTCAATACATTCAGCTTCTGTTTTGTCCACAAAATGTGCAACTCCAGATATTTTGTTGTGAGTATTTGCACCGCCCAGTTCTTCCTGTGTAACCTCTTCACCTGTTACAGATTTAATTACTTGAGGTCCAGTAATAAACATCATACTAGTCTTATCTACCATAAATATAAAGTCTGTTAAAGCTGGCGAATAAACTGCACCACCTGCTGAAGGCCCCATTATAACTGAAATTTGAGGTATAACTCCAGATGCAATAGTATTTCTATAGAATATCTTTCCATATCCTGATAAAGCATCTACTCCCTCTTGGATTCTAGCTCCACCCGAATCATTAAATCCTACAATTGGTGCTCCCATTTTCAATGCCATATCTTGTACCTTACAAATCTTAGCAGCATGCATCTCACCTAAAGATCCACCTACTACCGTAAAGTCTTGGGCATAAGTAAATACAAGTCTTCCATCTACTGTACCATAACCAGTAACTACCCCATCTGCAGGAGCCTCTACCTTTGCCATATCAAAGTTTGTACATCTATGTTCTACAAACTTGTCAACTTCTACAAAACTACCTTCATCAAATAGAAGGTTAATTCTCTCTCTTGCAGTAAGCTTTCCTGACTTATGATGCTTTTCAATTCTTTGCTCCCCACCACCAAGCTCAATTTTCTTAGCAGTTTCTAGAAGCCTTTCAATTTTTTCCTTCATATTTACCCTCCTTTTTTTGTTAAGTACTTAATCCCTTTGACAAAGCTCTATAAGCACTCCAAATGTTGACTTTGGATGTAAAAAGGCAATTTTTGCACCGCCAGCACCATATCTTGGTTTCTCATCAATCATCTTAATTCCTTTTTCCTTTAGTTCTTCTATAGCCTTTTCAATATCATCTACTCTATAAGCAATATGTTGGATTCCTTCACCCTTTTTCTCGATAAACTTAGCTATGGGACCATCTTCTTCAGTAGATTCAAGTAATTCTACTTCCGTATCTCCTATAGGCAAAAAAGCCACCTTAACTTTTTGCTCTTCAACTACTTCCTTATCTACACATTTCATACCTAGGATATCTTCATAAAATTTTAATGTTTCATCTAAATTTTTTACAGCAATACCTATATGATCAACCTTACCAACCATTTGATTACCTCCCTTTCTTCAATTATCAATTAATAATTAACGATTAACAATGTTTAAGCAATAGTCAATTAACTGTTAATTGTTCTTTATTAATTGTTAATTAATTTTATTATCTCATCTCTGGCAGTATAAGGATCTGTTTCTCTTAAAGTAACTTCCCTTGCTAGGTTTTCAATTAGATCTTCCTTAACTGCCTTATCTAATATCAATTTCATTAAATCTTCTTCAACCATCTTCAAAATTTCTAATTTATTATTTCTTATTCTTATCTTTTCTAGCTCATTATTTTTTTCTAGATATTCTCTGTGCTCTAAAATCTTTTCTAGAAGAATATCTATATCTTTATTTTGTCCTGCTGATACTTTAATCACTGGTGGTCTATAATCACTATATTCATTTAAGTCTAAATTCATCTCTATTTCTACCTTAGTTTTATCTGCACCGTCTAAGTCAGATTTATTAATTGCAAACACATCTGCTATCTCCATTATTCCTGCTTTTATAGCTTGAATATCATCACCTAAATTGGGAACCATAACCATAAGTACAGTATCTGCAGTCTTTACTATATCTACTTCTGATTGTCCAACTCCCACTGTTTCTATGAAAATGTAATCACAACCAAAAATATCTAGTACCTTTATAGCACCCCAAGTAGCTTTTGACATACCTCCTAAAGAACCACGGGTACCCATGCTTCTTATAAATACATCTTTATCTAGGGCAAGATCACTCATTCTAATTCTATCCCCTAATATAGCCCCGCCGCTAAAGGGACTGGTAGGGTCCACAGCTATTATACCTACCTTTTTACCTTGTTTTCTAAGTTCCTTAGTCAACTTATCAGTTAAAGTAGATTTACCAGCTCCAGGAGGTCCTGTTATTCCGATCACATAGGCCTTACCTGATTCCTTATATAGTTTCTTTAATATATCTATTGCTTCCTTTTCATTGTTTTCCAACATAGTAATAAGTCTTCCACATGCTCTCTTACTACCTTGTAATAAACGTTCGCTTATATTCAAATAAGACACCACCTATTTTCTTTTAAGGTTATTTGTAATAAACTCTATTACATCCTTTGTTGGTGTACCTGGAGTAAAAATAGCCTCTATACCTGATTCTATTAGATAAGGAATATCATCTTCTGGGATAACTCCTCCTCCAATTACAAGCATATCATCTACTCCCTCTTCTCTTAATAAATTAACTACCTTTGGAAATAAGTGATTATGAGCTCCTGACAATATACTCATAGCTACTACATCAACATCCTCTTGAACAGCAGCAGCTACTATTTGTTCAGGTGTCTGTCTTAGCCCTGTGTATATAACTTCCATACCTGCATCTCTTAATGATCTTGCAATTACCTTTGCACCTCTATCATGTCCATCAAGTCCAGGCTTAGCTACTAAAACTCTGATTGGTCTATCCATATTTTTATATACCTCCCGATTTATTCAGTTCACAATTCACAATTGTTGTGGGTCTAGCTGTAGGGTCCCTTCTCAGCAGCCTGTGGTCGTTGTTTTAATTGTGAATTGTGCATTACTCATTATTATAATATTACTGATTGCTGATATTCACCGAATACTTGGCGTAAAACATTACAAATTTCTCCAAGGGTTGCGTATGCTTTTACAGCATTCAATATAAATGGCATTAAGTTTTCTTCCGTATTAGCCTTTTCCTTTAGTGTACTTAATGCTCTTTCTACTTCTTCATTATTTCTTTCCGCTCTTAAGGTTTTTAGTTTCTCTCTCTGATTTATTTCAACCGTCCTATCTACCTTTAACAATTCCTTCTTGTCCGTTTCTTCAATTTGGAATTTGTTTACCCCTACAACTATTCTATCAAGGGATTCTACTTCCATTTGATATCTATACGCTGCATTTTGAATTTCTTTTTGAATATATCCTTTTTCTATCGCTTTAGGCGCTCCACCTAATTCATCTATTGTTTCTATATATTTAGTTGCTTCTTCTTCAATCTTATTAGTTAAACTCTCGATATAGTAGGAGCCAGCCAATGGATCTATTGTCTCAGTTACTCCAGATTCATGAGCTACAATTTGCTGAGTTCTAAGTGCTATTCTAACGGAGTCTTCAGTAGGTAGTGCCAAAGCCTCATCCCTTGAATTTGTATGAAGTGATTGAGTTCCACCAAGAACTGCCGCTAATGTTTGAATAGTAACTCTTATTATGTTATTATCAGGTTGTTGAGCCGTTAGTGTAGATCCTGCTGTTTGAGTATGGAATTTAAGTTGCATTGATTTTGGATTTTTTGCATTAAATCTTTCCCTCATTATTTTGGCCCAAAGTCTTCTAGCTGCCCTATATTTAGCTACTTCCTCTAATAAGTCATTGTGAGCATTAAAGAAGAAGGATAATCTTGGTGCAAAATCATCTACGTCAAGTCCAGCATCAATAGCTGCTTCAACATACGCTATACCATCTGCTAATGTAAATGCAACTTCTTGTGATGCAGTAGAACCTGCTTCTCTTATATGGTATCCACTAATACTTATTGTGTTCCAAGCTGGAACTTCCTTTGAACAATATTCAAAAATATTAGTAATTAATCTCATAGATGGTTCTGGCGGGAATATATAAGTTCCTCTTGCTATGTATTCTTTCAAAATATCATTTTGTATTGTTCCTCTTAATTTCTCCTTTGAAACACCTTGCTTTTCTGCAACAGCAATATACATTGCTAACAAAACAGATGCTGGTGCATTTATAGTCATAGAAGTACTAACTTTATCTAAAGGTATACCATCAAACAATACTTCCATATCCTTTAGTGAATCTATAGCTACTCCAACTTTACCAACTTCACCTTCAGATAATCCATCATCTGAATCATATCCTATTTGTGTAGGCAAATCGAAAGCAACACTTAATCCAGTTTGGCCTTGTTCTAGCAAATATTTATATCTCTGATTTGATTCTTCAGCAGATGCAAACCCTGCATATTGTCTCATAGTCCAAAGTCTACCTCTATACATCGTAGATTGAACACCTCTTGTAAATGGGTATTCTCCCGGAAGTCCTAGATCCTCATTATAATCCATATCTTCTATGTCTATAGGAGTATATAGTCTATCTACTTCAATATTGGAACCTGTAGTAAACTTCTGTTTCCTTTCAGGAAATCTTGATAAAGACTTCTGAACTACCTCTTTATCCCATTGCTCAACTGATGCTTTAACTTCTTCAATCTTATTATCATCAAACAACTCATTTACCTCCTTATTATGGTGATTTTGTAAATTTCCTCAAAAGTTATCTTCATAGTCTATTATAGTAATAAGTAGTAGAATTTTGCAACATATATTTCAATATATTTTAAAAATGAATGGAATATTGCATTTTTATATATGAGTATGTATAGATTCCTTCAGAAATGCATAAAAGAAATGCATAGAAAATAATACTAATGATATTTATCTTTCATTAGTATTAAACTTCAAATCGTTAGCAAAATATTTTTTATTTAATAAACTTTTTTATTTGTTTGCTTCCATTGTAAATATCTAGCATGTACTCCTTTAACACATACCATAATTGCTTTTTGAGAATATCCAAAAAAACGTTTATCAATCTTGTCAACAATTTCATCTACACCATCTTTATCAATATTATGTCCAACTATTAAATATGCTAAAAATTCCTTACACAAGTCAGAAATTAATGTTACCATGATATCTTCTATAATTCCTGTTTCTGTGTTAATTAAAAACCCAACCCCTACTACTTTATGTACATAGGTGGCAGAAATATCATCTGGAAGTTTAGAATAATGAACAAAATATACAGTTTCTTGACCAAAATCTTTTACTTCTCTCATTAGATACATCCTTTCTATATATTTATTTAGAAGGCTGCACTAAAATGCGCAGCCTTCTCTTCATTATTGTATACCCAATGTTTTCCTTGCTTCATCTGGAGTTGCAATTTCTCTCCCTAGTTCCTTTGCTATTCGTACTACCCTCTCTACTAGCATTTGATTAGTTGCTAATAATCCTCTATCATATAATATTGTATCTTCAAGTCCTGTTCGTGTATGTCCTCCTAACAATATGGACATAGTCAGCATAGGTATTTGACTATATCCAATTCCTGATACTGTAAATGTGGAGCCTTCTGGTAGAGACTCAATCATATGCAAAAGATTCCTAGGGGTGCCCTTTACTGATCCTCTTACATTCATTACTAGGTTAAATTGCAATGGTTCCTTAAGTACTCCTTCCTTTAATAACAATGCTGCATTATCGATCATACCTAAATCAAAAGCTTCTATCTCTGGCTTTATATTATTAGCATACATTTTAGCCGCTAATTCTTTTATTAGCTCAAAGGAATTAGCATTTACTTGTGAAGCAAAATTAGATGATCCAGTAGATAAGCTTGCCATTTCAGCATTTAGATCCAACATTTGCCCACGCCACTCAGCAGTATTGCCTCCACCCCTTGCACCAGTAGATAATTGAGTTATAATATTACAATCTCTTTCCTTCAATTTATTTAATACTTCATTATATAAATTTTTATCACAAGTAGGTTCTCCTTTTTCATCTCTTACATGAATATGAGCTACAGATGCTCCCGCTTGTCTGCATTTAATAATATCTTCCACTATCTCATCTACAGTAATAGGCGTATATGGATTCATTTCTTTAGTTGGAACATTTCCTGTTAGTGCTATAGTTATTATTAACTTTTCCTTTCTATAGGTCATGCTATTACCCCCTGCAATTCCTCAGATGTTTTTTTTATTGCATTTTCTAATTTTTCATATAGTAAATCTATTTCTTCTTTAGTTATATTTATTGGAGGAGCTAACAATATATGATCACCTCTTACTCCATCAACTGATCCTCCACCTGGATATGGAACTAAACCTTCCTTTAAACAATTATTAGTAATTTTACCTCTCACATTGCTGGATACATCAAATGGCTCTTTTGTTTCTTGATCTTTAACAAACTCAACACCTATCATAAGACCTTTTCCTCTAATGTCTCCCACTATAGGATAATTATATAAATCTTCTAATTTCTTCATTAGATAATTTCCTTGTACAGCACAATTTTCAATAAAATTATCTCTTTCAATGATTTCCATTACCTTATCAGCAATTCCACAGGACAATGGATTACCTGCGTAAGTATGACCATGAATAAAATTACCTGAACCTCTAACCATAATTGTTTCAAAGACTTCAGAACTACATACTGCTGCACCTATTGGAGTATATCCACTACTTAAACCTTTGGCAACTACTATGATGTCTGGCTTAACATCGAAATGATTTGATGCCATTTTCTTTCCTGTTCTACCTGAGCCTGACATGACCTCATCCATTATAAATAGAATGTCATATTTATCACAGATTTCTCTTACCATATCAAAATAGATTTTTTCAGGATAGGAACCCGGTGCTGCCGATCCTACTACTGGCTCAGAAATAAATGCAGCAATATTATCTGATCCATGACGCTGAATCTCTATTTCCAATTCTTTGGCAGCAAGTATACTGGTTTCTTCTAAAGTTTTTGCTCCCCAAGGGTTTCTATAATGATAGAATTGGCTGATCTTAGGGAAATTAGTTAACAAAGGATCATAAATTTTTCTTCTTCCTATGGTTCCTGTCATTGATAGAGATCCTAATGTTGCACCATGATAAGAATTCCATTTGGATATAATCTTCCACTTACTCGATTTGTTCCCATCTCTTTCGACATAATATTGCCTTGCCATCTTCATTGCAGTTTCTGTTGCTTCAGAACCACCAGATACAAAATATACATGATTTAATCCCTTGGGACACCAAGACACAATTCTTTCTGCACATTTTTCAATTGAGTCAACTGTCCATCTAGATAAGTGAGTAAAAGCAATTCTTTCAATATGTTCCTTTGCAAACTCAGCAATCTCCTTATTGCCATGACCTATATTCGCTACTGCAGACCCAGAACATCCATCTATATATTTTTTTCCATCTTCCCCAATTAAATATATTCCTTCTCCCTTTTCAATCCTAGGATAAATCCAATTTTGATTTCTATAAAATACACAGTTCTTTGGTGCCTTGTTTGAACTCATTGTAATTCTCCCTTCTTAAGATATACAGTTAATATTTATTTCTAACTAACTTCTTTTGCCGTGAGAATGCCTCCATATTTAAATATTTCTCTATTCAAGTCTTTTTCTAGTGATGCTACAGAAACCGCCACTACTAAATCACCAACAGAGTTAGTAGAAGTATGAATTTGATCAACAATTCTATAAACTCCAGCTATTAATGCTATACCATCTAATGGAATTCCTAGATTGGTTAATAATGCTATTGAAATAATAAGCCCTGTCTGAGGTGCAGCAGCACACCCGATAGCCAGCATTGTGGCTGTTAAAACTAACATTATCTGTTGACTCAAAGAAATATCTATGCCATAAAGCTGAGCAGCAAACATTACAACAACTCCAAAATATATACCAGTTCCGTTCATATTTGCAGTCGCACCTAGAGGTAAAACAAAACTTGCAGTCTCCTTTGGAATTCCCATTTCATTAGTACCTATCTTCATGGCCACTGGCAGAGCAGCAGCACTACTACACGTACTAAATGCTATGGCCCAAGACTGAAATGCTTTTTTAAAGAACTTAATAGGATCTACCTTTCCTATAAAATATAGTATTAATGAATAATACACTGCAATTGTAAATATATTTGCACCATAATCAACTAATATAAACTTAAATACAGGGCCAAATATTCCTACACCAAATGCTGTAACTGCTTTTGCCATAAGTCCAAATACTCCAATTGGAGTAAACTCTATAACAATATCAACTACTTTATACATCATTTCAGAACATCTATCTACCAAATCAATAATAGGTCTTCCCCTTTCACCCATTAGTAATAACCCCGCACCACAGAAAATACCAAATGAAATTATATGAAGCATCTCACCTTGTGCTAATGATTCAAAAATGTTCGCAGGGAATAATCCTAATATTGATTCGAATACTGTTGGAAGTTCTCTAATAACAACTTCACCAGCATTCAACTCTGTAATATTTAGTCCAGCACCTGGTTTAAATATATTAGCCATTACAACACCAGTTCCTATGGATAAAAAACCTGTTAACATAAAGAAAAATAGTGTTTTTATACCAACTGATCTAAGTTTTCTAATTTCACTTAAATTTGCAACTCCGCTAATTATTGAGAAAAGCACTAAGGGAACAACTATCATACGAATAAGCCTCAAGAAAATATCTCCTAAAAGTCCCAGCCACGGTACCAAATAAGTGACAAAAGGCTCATCTTTACCTATTGCTGATAATATAGCTCCTGCCATAATACCTAAAAATAAACCGATGAAAATTTTATGAAACAATTTCAGTTTTTTTGGTTTTGACATTAATATACCTCCTCTTTTCTCCTATCAATAATTAATCTACTACCCTCCTTTCACAAAAATAAAAAACCCAGTATTAATGGAAATGGCAAACCATTAATACTGGGTTTTATTTGCTTCGCAAACTGGGGATACCATTTTGCTACAAATAAAGCAGTATTGCTCTATTATTTAAAATTATCTAATAACATTATATAGCATTCTGTTAAAGGTGTAAAGTGTTTTTCAGAAAATTGTATAAATTTTGTCACAAATTAATATTTAGTAAATTTGTATATAAAAAATGGGCTCCTCCTAACTGAGGATTGCCCAACTTTTATGCTCCAACAAATAGCTCTTCGAATTCCTTACCATCTATGGTTTCTTTTTCTAGTAAAGTTTCTGCTACTTTATGAAGTTTATGAATATTATCTTTTAATAATTGTTCTGCTTTATTATATGCAGTATCAATTAGTTGTCTCATTTCTTTGTCTATGGCAGCTGCCACATCTTCACTATAATTTCTAGTTCTACCAAAGTCTCTCCCTACAAATACCTCTTCATCATCAGTACCGTAAGTCATAGGTCCAAGTTTATCACTCATACCATAATGAGTAACCATAGATCTAGCAATCTTAGTAGCTCTTTCAATATCATTTTGAGCACCTGTACTTATATCTCCTAAAACTAAAGCCTCTGCTACCCTACCGCCAAGAAGAGTTACAAGTCTTCCTTCCATTTGTTTTTTCGTTAAAAAGCTTCTGTCTTCTTCTGGTATATAGGCAGTAAACCCTCCAGCCATTCCTCTTGGTATAATCGTTACCATATGAACTGGGTCTGTATCAGGAGTAAGCCTAGAGGTAAGTGCATGACCTGCCTCATGATAAGCTGTAAGTTTTCTTTCTTTTTCACTAACAACTTTGGATTTCTTTTCAGGTCCTGCTTGAACTTTTATAGATGCTTCTTCTATCAAATGCATAGGTATAGTTCTTAGCCCAAACCTTGCTGTAAGTAATGCTGCCTCATTTACTAAGTTCTCTAAGTCTGCAGGAGTAAATCCTACTGTTCTCTTAGCAACTACTTGTAAGTCTACATCACTATCTAATGGTTTGTTCTTTGTATGAACCTTTAATATTTCCTCCCTACCTCTTACATCAGGTAATCCTACATAAATTGTTCTATCAAATCTACCTGGACGAAGAAGTGCTGGGTCAAGTATATCAGCTCTATTAGTTGCTGCCATTACAATTATTCCTTCATTAGTCGCAAATCCATCCATCTCAACTAATAGTTGGTTTAGTGTTTGCTCCCTTTCATCATGACCTCCACCAAGTCCTGCTCCTCTTCTTCTACCTACAGCATCAATCTCATCAATAAACACTATACAAGGAGCATTTTTCTTTGCCTGCTCAAATAAATCTCTAACACGACTGGCACCAACACCTACAAACATCTCTACAAAATCAGAACCTGATATAGTAAAGAAAGGCACTCCCGCTTCACCTGCTACAGCTTTAGATAAATAGGTCTTACCTGTTCCAGGAGGTCCAACTAATAATACTCCAGTTGGAATTCTAGCACCAATTTCAATATATTTTCTAGGCGTTCTTAAGAAATCTACTATTTCTTTTAGTTCTTCTTTTTCTTCTTCCAATCCTGCTACATCAGAAAATGTAATTATTTTTCCATCTTCTTCCTTGACCATCCTAGCTCTGGATTTTCCAAAGGACATTACTTTTCCTCCACCACCCTGGGACTGCTGCATAAATACAAACCAAAATACTGCAAAAACAAGAAGCATTAATATAGTTGGAATCGCACTTACAAACCAAGGAGTTGTAGGTTCTAACTCAGAACTTAGGGTAATTTGTTTACTATCTACTAAGTCCTTTAAATAATCGGAATAAAACGTATATCTCATTTCATCAGGTAATATGGTGGTAAACTGGGTATTATCCTTTAGTTTACCTTGTACTTCTTTACCTATTATCTTGATACTTTCAACTCTACCATTATGCAAATGTCCTACCAATTCAGTTACGTCGATTTTCTTGACCTGTTCTACATCATTTCCAAACGTTGTTACTAGAAACATTATTACAATTACTATTAGTAGGTACACACTAATACCTTTGAAAAATCTTCTCAATACAAGTCCTCCCTCCTCTTATGAGTAGATAATATCTTTTTATTATACCATCATTATATAGTTTTTTCAACCTTGGCCTAACTATATACTTCTTCCTTAAGTGCTGCTACATAAGGTAGATTTCTCCCTATTTCAGAATAATCTAGTCCATATCCTACTACAAATTCATCTGGAATAGCAAAGCCTAAATAATCTACAGATACATCAACTTTTCTTCTCTCTGGTTTATCCAAAAGAGTACAAACTTTAACAGATGCAGCTCCTCTTTTCTTTAAATTGTCTGTTAAATAAGCTAATGTATAGCCAGTATCTATTATGTCCTCTACAATTAGTACATCCTTATTCTCTACACTAAAATCTAAATCCTTTATTATTCTAACTTCACCAGTAGAAGTTGATGATCTTCCATAGCTTGACACAGCCATAAAATCCATACCTATTGGCATCTTTATATTTCTAGCTAAATCTGACATGAAAATAACAGCACCCTTCAATATCCCTACCAAAATTAAATCTTTACCTTTATAGTCCTCCATAATTTGTTTTCCTAGTTCTTTTACCTTCTCTTCAATTTCATCTTCTGTTACTAATACGCTCTTGATTATATTTTCCATTATAATCCTCCTTCTTATGTATTGTTAATTAATTATTAAAAAGGCTTCTATCGAAACATTATAAGGTTGCCTTTTGGGAATCTATGTAGGTCAAGTTCATATTAACATAAATTATAGAGTAAGAACTTTCCTATAGATTATAAGATATGGATAAAATTCTTTTTGTTTTCTTAGTAATTTTATATAAATCATTAATCCTATATCCTACTACCCATAAAATATTTTCATCATCTACTATTAAAGGAATCTTATCTCTTATTTCCTTCGGAACTTTTTCATCAATAAAATAATCTTTAAGCTTTTTTGTACCTCTCATACCAAATGGCATCAATCTGTCTCCATCTAATCTATTTCTTACAGCTAAGCTCCCTCTAATCATATCAAAATCAAAATATTTAATATTTGTACCCTTATTCATAGTAAAACCATCATTCATAGGAAGAATTTCAATATTAAATGAATACCCTATATCCTCAAGATCATTAAACCCTGGAAATTTTAACCTATATAGATATTTCTTTACCTCTTTTTCAATATCGTTTTTAATTATCAAATCCCCATAACTAATCTTACCAACTATATTATTTGACAAATGAACTTCTTTTCCTGTATCGGAGTTCATAAAAAGATTTATAACTGAAGATATTTGAGTTTCTGTAATTCCCTGTAAAGAACCATTGATTTTTAATATAGAATGCCTTATAACCCTTTGCTGAATACTTCTATGCTCCTGTAATAATTTCTCACCATCTAAAATTATACTATGTTTATCCTGACTTTTCACTATAATATTATATCTTCCCTCAGAAAATTCTTCTAAAAACCTACTATCCATAGAAGAAATTCTAGACATCCTCCAAAGAGTATTTACTATATTAGGATTGAAATTTTCTTCTATATAAGGCATCAACTCTAATCTAATCTTATTTCTACTATAAATAGGTTCTAAATTTGTTTTGTCCAATACGGTTTCTATCTTATTATTATCTATATATGCTTCAATTTCCTTTCTATCTATACCCAGTATTGGTCTAATTATATCTTGAGTTATAAAATCCATACCCTTTAATCCATCAATTCCTGTTCCTCTCAAAAACCTCATAAATAAAGTTTCTGCTTGATCATTCATATTATGAGCTACGGCTATCTTTCCACCTGATTCGGAAAGGATTTCTCTGAAAAATCCATATCGTAATTCTCTTCCAGCTTCTTCAGCTGATATTCCTTCTTCTTTCCCATACTCAATCATATTTACATTCTTAGTATAATAAGGTAAATTAAGTTTTTTGGCAATCTTTTCAACAAATAGTTGATCTGATTTAGCATCCTCACCTCTTACACCATGATTTACATGAGCAACATGTATATTAAAGTTAATTAAACTTCTAATCTCCAGTAAAACATATAGCAGCGCCATAGAATCTGGTCCCCCAGAAACTCCCACCACTATATTATCATTTTCTTCAATCAAATTATACTCCCTAATAGTAAATAATACTTTATTTTTCAAAATAACCACCCTTAATTATAGAACTTAATATGAACTATACCCTTATTATAACCTAATTGTCAACAGAATTTAAGGTTGCATGAATAATATTTATTCTTTGCAACCTTATTTTATAAACCAAAGATATTACCTACTATTTTATATTTACTATTTTATACGTTTTTCCAAACTTTTGTTACTAAAACTGTCATATCATCTCTAGTGTTAGATGCCGTCAATTGAGCTCTTTTTAATATTTCATTGGCTATAGTCTGAGGATTGATACTATTTATATTTATTATGATATCTTTCATCCAAACTTCTGCATTCTCTATATCTCTATTTGCATCTAATACTCCATCTGACATCATAATAATAATATCTCCATCTTCAACATACTCCTCATAAAGATTGAAATCAATATCTTTTAATATCCCTACAGGTAAAGTCCCAGAATTAATTATTTCAACTCTATCCTTCTTTTTTATAAAAGTTGCAGGTGCCCCTGTTTTTATCATCTGTAATTTACCTAGATACAAGTCTATAAAAGAAATATCTAAAGTGGCAAACATTTCTTCGTTAGATTTTGCTCTTAGAACAGAATTTATTGTCTTCAGTATTATATCTTTATCTACATTTGCTTCCATCAACCTTTCTAAAAGAGAAATCGCCACTTTACTTTCTTCATTAGCTCTTCTTCCAATACCCATTCCATCACTTAATGCTGAATAATGAGTGTTTTCAATTTCTCCAAAAGTAAAGCTATCTCCCGATATTTTATTCTCTGAATTAGACAAAACTGCCATTTTAGTCATAGCACTAAATCTATTAGATCTTAAAAGTTTAAACCTTTGCCTTCTGTTAGATATACTATTAAAACTAGAATCACTTATCACCGGAAAATCCAAGCTTTGAGATATCATCGCTTTTAATTTATTATCATTTCTTACTGGTGTATTTAAATCTATAAATATCTCGAAATCTTCTTCTCCTATTTGTACTACAGATACATCTTTAATATCTATCCTATTATTTTTTAAGTCTTTATATAAATTCTCTTCTATTTCTTTATTAAATGTAGGATTTGTATAAATATCTGTAGTTATATTTTGTATTACCTTACCAACCCCATCTAATTGCTCTGATAATAAAATCCTGTTTTCCCTTAATTTCAATTCCCAGTTATGGTTTAGTTTAAGTCTTTCTACAGCTCTATCTACAGCCTCTATTATTTCTCCATGTCTGATACAAAACTTCCTTGCTTCTGAATCAACAGATTCATTGTCAGTACTTTTTATTTCTGCAAGGGCTACTAGGTTAAAAAAATTCTGATAAGTACTGTAATAATTTCTCTCCCAACAACTTTCATATTTGGAACAGCCTGTACATATACAATTCGCTATGCCGTCCACCATGCTATATACCTCTCCTGTAGAGTGAAACTCTCTTTCCTCTGCAGATTCTTTAAATGTAGCACTTAAGTTATTAAATAGTTCAATCATTCTATTCAGCTTTTTAACTACAATTTCATCTCTCTTCTGAGCATAATCTTTCTTAAACTCTAAATCCATATTAAATATCTCTGATACTTTTATGCCTATTTTATCTACACTCATTAAAAAGAATAATGTTGCTATTATTATTTCCTTAAAATTAAGAAAAGACGTTCCTAATCCGTTTATATAAAAAGAAATAATTCCATTTCCAAGTAAAAATCCTAATGCTGACCCAAAACTTCCTAAGTCTTTAAATATGCCTGATAATAATCCTGCAATTCCAAATATTCCTATAATAAAAGGCATTTCTGGATGGGATATATAGGCTACCATACCCAGAATTATTCCTGTAGTTCCGCCAAAAAATGCTCCATAGCTATAGGATAAATATAATATTATGACTATACTAACTAAGTTTTTGATTGCAATGCCTAATATCATAGTATTTTTAATTCCTGCTAATGCTAGTGCCAATGTTATAAAGGAACAAATTGTTTTTTCATTATTTAAAATTGCTCCACCAGTTCTTTCTATAGGAAGACTAAAAGAAAAAATATAGGTCATAGTAAAGACAATTATTCCTTCAAACAAGGCTAAAAATAGATCATAAATAAAAATTGTATTCCCTAATACAACCCCAAGAACTCTGCAGCTAGTAAATATTAAAGCTGCCACCAAGGATGCTTTTAATAAGGAATAGGATTTTTCTTCCTTTAACAGAGCAAAAAAGATATAAATCAAAAGGTAAGCCAATATATAACTTACTCCTCTTGCTCCCTGTATCGTTAAGGTTCCAACTAGCACTGATAGTAATATGTGAATATTCAAGCTCTTCATTATTATATAAGCAGATAAAAATGCAAATCCAAAAGGAGTAAGCTTATTAAGTATATTTGCTCGAGCTAGAAAAAATCCCATAATCATTGTTATGATTATACCTTTATCCATCCTAAGTCCTAAATCGTACCAAGATCTTTTAGCAGTTAAAGAATCAGTCCTCATCATAAAAATCACTCCCGTTATTTGTATTTAATTCAATACTAGCAAAATAAGTATTAATAATTTGTCAAATCACAGTATGTACTTTTAAGAAATTTCAGACATAAAACATGGCTATGTCCTATAACCTTAAGTTTTCCTAAGGAAATCTTAATATTATTTACTTTAACTCCTAAGTATTATATTTTCAATGTTTATAACTGTAAGCACCTGCTTTTATATTAAATGTATAATTTTGTAGTTTTATTGTAGTAAAGAGCAAATCAAAAAATAAAAAAACCGGATTTAACCGGTTTTATGAATCTATTCCACTCATTTTCTTTTGTTTAATACTACTTCTTCTATTATCTCTTGTTTTTAATTGATCTTGTTTCTCATTACTATCTTTCAAAAATTTACTAATCTTGTCTTCGAAAGACATATACTTTTGTTTGTCATCTGGTTTATTCCACTCAATCTCAACTGGCTTTGTAGTTTTAGGCTTTGCTTGTCTTATGGAAAGGCTAATTTTGCCTTCATTTGAAATTGACAGAATCTTAACCTTAACTTTTTGATCTTTTTTTAAATGATCACTTACTTTTTCCACGTAATCTTGTGATATCTCTGAAATATGAACAAGTCCACTTTTCCCTTCTGGTAGTTGAATAAAGGCTCCAAAGTTTGTTATCCCTGTTACAGTGCCATCAACTACTTCTCCTACGGATACCGGCATAAATTAATGATTCCTCCTTAAAAATAATTTTCTTAGTTTAGTATATATTAGAAATCTTTCAATGTCAATTAGTTCTGGTTCTTTATAACACTTAAGAAAGGATTTTTCTTTTTATTTTTATCAATATAAATTATTTCCCTTGGTTTTACCATTCCTAAATCGTCTCTTGCTACCTTTTCCACAAATTGCAAGCTATCACTATTTTCAATTTCTTTATTTAAATTCTCTATATCTTTTTCTAAAGCTTGAACTTCAGATGCAATCTCTTGTTTTTTAAATTCTAAATTCTTCATCAAATTCCTTTGATTCCAAAATATAACTCCCACATATATAAATAAAAACCAAACTGCTATATGCATTAGTTTTATTTTTTTCTTCTTTCGATTTTTTTTCACACTATCACCACCTATATATACTATTCTACAAAAATTTAAAAAATCCTCTATTTTTTTGTAGAAATTATTTTTTTATATTTTTTTGTTTGTCTTATGATTTCTATCGGAACTTTTTTTATTTTTTTTAGAGCTGGAGATGACTTACTTTTCAAAAATTTAAAAGGATATAAGATTAAAGATATAATTCCCATTGTAGTTTTTTTTATGACTCCTCCTATCTTAATACAAATTGTATAAATAAACTTACTAAATATCTTGTAATATACAAAAATACCTAAAATAAATCCAAGTATAATATATCCCCTAATCTCTCCCCAGTTAATTTTTATAAGGACATAAAAAGATACGGAAGCAATTACTGTCCAAAGTAAAAGATCACCTAGGTAAGTAATAAATTTACTAGGCTTAGAAAAATACCTGATTGTCCTATATATATCATAAATAAACCCAGCTATCAATCCTCCATAAATAGCAGTAAAGAACATATGTATTTCTAATATTAATGAAGTATCCATTTTCTTCTCCTTAAATAGATTTATTTGAATATCTTACCCATTATATTCTTTGGTGTTGCATCCTTAGTCATATAGTTTACTCCATTAATTTTTCCCTCTATTTTCACACTGCCATCATCCAAATTTAGTTTAGATATATTTAGACCCTCTCCCTTTATGGTCATTCCTCCCTTTACAGTTGTTAATACGATCGTATTATCATTAAAACTTTCCACCTGCTCTACACCTGTTACTGTCATCCTATCCCTATCTTCAATTACTATATTTTGATTTCTAAATTTAATTTTGTTTTCAGTCATTCTTATCCCCTCCATTTTCTCGACTACTAATATTTATGAAAAAAAAAAGACTTTTATTACAAAGTCTTTATCCTATCTTCTTATATAATTCTAATGCATTATCTTTTCTTACATTATCTGATATATCTAAAACTTGAATCTTCATAGATTCATTCCCAAAGGTAATATTAATTATATCACCAACCTTAACTTCATCTCCAGGTTTAGCCTGTCTTTCATTTATGGATACTCTACCCTGTTCACATGCTTCCTTGGCTATAGTTCTTCTTTTTATAATTCTTGCATTCTTTAGAAATTTATCAATTCTCATATTAATCCTCCTGATAAAAAAATCAGGTCAGAGACCTGATTTTATTATTTATTTACTATTTCTTTTAAAGCCTTTCCTGCTTTAAATACTGGTGCTTTTGAAGCTGCTATTTTAATTACTTCTTCTGGATTTCTAGGGTTTCTACCTTCTCTAGCTTTTCTTTCTCTTACTTCAAAAGTACCAAAACCAACAAGTTGTACTTTTTCTCCTTTTGCTAATGTTTCTTCTACTGCTTTCATAAATGCGTTTAATGCACCTTCTGCATCCTTTTTAGTTAAGTTACTTTTCTCTGCTATACTCGCCACTAATTCAGCTTTGTTCATAATAATTTCCTCCTCATAGTTTTATTGTTTAATTTAGTAATTCTATATAAATTTAAAAAATCCTTCTTTTATTATATAATTGTTAGCATTTTAATGGATTTTATGTATTTTTGCTTGATTCCATAATTCATCCATTTCATCTAAGGTCATTTCTTCGAATTTTTTGCCAAGTTCTCCTAGTTTTTCCTCCATAAATTCAAATCGCTTAATAAACTTATTTATAGTTCTATTTAAAGCCACTTCTGGATTTACTTTTAAAAATCTAGAAAGATTAACTATTGCAAAAAGTAAATCTCCTAATTCCTCCTCTGTTCTTTGATCACCCCCTCCAAATTTTTCCATAGCTTCTAAGACCTCTTGATACTCTTCAATTACTTTATTTAATGGTCCATCTATATTGTCCCAATCAAATCCAATTTCTGCTGCCTTTTCTTGAATTTTAAAACTGGTCATGAGAGCTGGTAGCTTTGGTATATCTTTTAGTTTATCTGTGAAACTATGGATATCCCTTTTAGCATATTTTAGCATATTCCAATTATATACTACTTCTTCAGAGTTTTCCACACTTTTTTGAGAAAAAACGTGTGGATGTCTATAAATTAATTTATTTGCAAGTGATGATGTTACATCATATAGACTAAACTCCCCTTCTTCAAATGCAATTTGCGAATGAAATATAACTTGAAGCAGTAAATCACCTAATTCTTCCATAAGTCCATCAATATCATTTTTATCAATTGCATCAACTACTTCATAAGCTTCTTCAATTACCGATTGGCGTATAGATTCATGAGTTTGCTCCATATCCCAGGGGCAGCCATTTTCAGATCTCAATATTTTCATTATACCCAATAAATCATTGAAATCAAATACTTTCTTATGCTTTTTGTCTATTTTTGGGACGAATATACTAGTTAGAGGCCCAACTTCTTCAAATCTATCCAATTCATAGATAGGTACAAGGTGCTTTTTCTCGTTTTCCTTCACTCCAGCACTATTGACTAAATAGACTTTATACTCATCACCATAAATCTCTGATAGTATAATCTTAACTTCAGATATTATTCTATAATTATACACTTGTGTGATTATCATGTCTACATTAATATCTACTATTAATCCATTAAATTCTGCACCATCTACTATTTTAAGACCATTGATTGGATCCCTTCCTACTAACTCAATCATAGGTTCAATAAAGCTCATGCCAGATATTACTTCTATATCTACCTCTCTCTCCATTAAAAGCTCTACAGTTTTCTCTGCAACTAAAGGATTCCCAGGTACCAAGTAATTTATACTTGAATTTTTCTTGGATTCTTCAATTAAATCTTCAGCTATCCTCTCATATACCTGTCCAAAACTATCTTTAGTATCATATAAAAAATCATATGATTGATAAGGAATATTTTTATCTACAAAATATTTAACAGTGGGATGTTTTTCTGTTCTTAAAAAATTTTTATCTCCTGCATTTATTCTATCTACCGCTCCTAACGTAAGAGAGTCAATGCTTCCAGGCCCTAAACCTATTATATATATTTTACCCATAACTCTTCTCCTTTGTATATGCCTTAACTATTTAATTAATTTAAATTTTTCTAATTTTTTTCCTATTTTATCACCTTTAGGTAATAAACTCCAGTCCTCTTCAGTAATAGAACCTGTTAGAACTAAGAGTACCACATAAACTATAACACCAACTAAGACTGCACCTAGTGTAGAAAGTTTTTCTAGTCTAGTTATCATTTCATTTGCAGCATTTATTTTAGCTACAATATTAATTAATCCCAAATAAGAGATAAATGCTGCTATGGCCATACCTAATGATGCAATAAATGGCTTAATGAATATATCCTTAATATTTAATCTTATCTTAGCATATTTTATTACACTAATTAAATCTAAAATAGCTGCAATCCCAAAAGCCACAACAGTAGAGATGGCCGCACCATAAATATTTATGCTTGGTATAACAGTTAAAGTATATGAAAGAAAGATTTTAACCACTGCTCCAACAAATAAATTAATTGCTGGTACACCAGGTCTACCTAAACCTTGTAATATAGCAGATAGTGCTTGAACCATTGTCAGGAATATTACACTAAAGGCTAAAATAGATAAAGAATTACTAACATTAATTATAGTTGCCACATCATTCTTATAATATAACAATTCTATTATAGGTCTTGCTAGTACAAATAATCCTAATGTACATGGCAATCCTATTAATAGAGTAATCCTTATCCCTGAAGCAATGGTAGATTCCATCTCCTTCTTATTTTTTCTGGCATTTGCATCAGATACAGCAGGTACTAAGCTCATTGATATGGCTATAGAAAATACTTGAGGTAGATTGATTAATGTCTGTGCCATTCCCTTTAAGTTTCCATATAAACCATTTGCTTCTGCCTCTGTATACCCGATAATTTGAAGTCTTGTAAGTACTAGTTCTAAATCTATATAATCCATAATAGGCACAATAGAAGCACCTATTGTAATTGGAATAGCTATTATAAGAAGGTCCTTTATAATTTGATTTATCTCATACTCATCAGTATCTATGCTGCTCTTTAATTCTTTTTTAATTTCTTTTCTTCCATAAAAATAAATAAGTGCCATAGTAGCAGCTCCTGCTATAGCTCCTGCAGATCCTCCAAATGATGCTCCACCTGCTGCCATGGGAATTCCTTTATCTAATAACAAATATGTTAATGTTAATCCTGCCCCTACTCTAAATAACTGCTCAACTATTTGAGATAAGGCCGTTGGTACCATTAGTTGTCTTCCTTGAAAAAATCCTCTGAAAGCCGACATAATTGGTACGAAAAATAAAGCTGGTACTAGTGCAATCAAGGCATAATAGGCATTTTTATTTCCAAGTCTATCTACTATACTTTCTGCTCTAAAAAACAAGAATAAAGAAGTCAATAATCCTCCTATTGTTAATCCTAAGAGGGTTACCTTAAAAACCTTATATGCGGCCTTAAAATCTCCTACTGCTCTTTTCTCTGATACTAATTTAGCTATGGCTATAGGGAAGCCTGCTGTAGATATAGTAAGCAATAGTGTGTACAAAGGATAGGCTGTTTGATAATATCCCATACCCTCTGACTTTATTATATTTGATAATGGTATTCTATAAACTGCACCTAAAATCTTTACAATTACTCCAGCTATACTTAAAATAGCCGCTCCCCTCAGGAAGTTATTTTTCTTAGTCATGAAATTTCCCCCTAAAACATAATCTTTTATATTATATCATTTAATTTAATAAAATAATACAAGTAAAAAAGGCTTCTATCAACTGTTATTAAGATAGCCTTTTTCGAAATTCATTTAAAGCAAAATTTTTCTATTCGTTATAAAAGATAAACCTACCCTTATGGGTAGGTCTACTAATTTTCCATTTGCTTAGATAAAAAGCCTGCTGCTGTTTCTGTCAACTTTATTTCTAATTCACCCATAACTGCATTTGATTCTTTCGATATTAATATCACAGATCCAATAGGATCACCTTGCATAATTATAGGTGCAATAACTTGTGCTGTGTACTTATCCTGATTAGGGTCCTCATATGTTATTTTCATAGGTTTATTATCATCATTAGTTGAATAAGTACTTCTGTTTTCTGTTAACTTCTCTAACTCTGGGCTAATTCTTTTCTCTAAATATTCTCTTTTAGATCCTCCAGATATAGCTATTATAAAATCCCTATCTGATATCATAGCCGTATGATTTGTACTTTCATGAAGAGAATCGCAATACTCTTGAGCAAACTCATTTAATTCTCCAATAGGAGAATATTTCTTAAGTATAACCTGACCTTCTCTATCAGTGAATATCTCTAGAGGATCTCCTTCTCTTATCCTCAAGGTTCTTCTTATTTCTTTCGGAATTACAACTCTACCTAATTCATCTATTCTTCTAACAATTCCTGTAGCCTTCATTAGTTAACCTCCTATAACAATAATTGTGTAGTGAGATTATTATTTAACTAAAAGGAAATTTTTATACATCTTTGTAAGATTAGGTTAAAGTATTTACATTAATTAACTTAAAGTTAAAAATATAGACCTGACATAATGTCAGGTCCTTTGATATTAACATGTTTTTTATTATTTAGCTTTAATATCTAAATAAATCTTAACCTTAGAGTTATCTCTTAATTTTTGAATTTTTTCTAGATATTTATTATCTTTTAATAGTCCGATTATATCATCCTTTAATGCTTCATAAGTATCCTTTTTATCTTCAACATGAATAATATGATACCCTACTTCAGTATGAACTAAATCACTGGTTTCTCCAGGATTTAAAGCAAAAGCAGCTTCTTCAAATTCAGCAATCATATCTCCCTTACCAAAGTAGTTTAGACTTCCACCTTCTAAAGCAGATGCCTTATCAATAGATACCTCTTCTGCGAGTTTCCCAAAATCTTCTCCTGCTTTAAGTCTCTCTAATACTTTCTTACCCTCATCTTCAGTCTTAACTAAAATATGAGATGCTTTTACTACAACTAAATTTTCTTTATTATCATCAAAATATTTTTTGGCTTCTTTTTCATCTATAGAAGTACTATCTATAAAAGCTTCTCTATGTTTATTAAATAGTAACTCTTTTCTTAGATTTTCCTCAAAAAATTCTTTTGATAACTGATTACTCTTTAAAAATTCATCAAACTTTTCTTGTCCTTCCATAAGGGTAATATATTCTTCCATTTGTTTTTGAATTTCCTCTGGAGTAACTTCTATATTCATATCCTTCGCTTCTTTTGCCACAAGTCTTTCCATTATTAATTTTTCAATTATATTTTCTTTAAGGCTTTCCCCTAAGATTCTACCATCTTCTCCAACTTGAGTCATAGCATCTTCACCAAGCTGTTGCTCATATATTCTTTTAAATACTTGAAAATCACTTTCAAATTCTTCCACTGTGATTCCTTCTCCATCTACCTTTGCAACAAGACCTTCTTCTTTACTATTACATCCACTTACAGTTAAAATAAGTGCCAATAATAATCCTATTATTAAAAATCTTTTACTTCTTGTTTTGTTCAATACTAACATCCTTTCTAAGTCTATTTATTAAATCTGCATTCATTATCTATTATATATTATTTTTTCTATGATTAAAACCATTAATTTTTTCAACCAAAGATTTTAACTCATCTAAAATTTTATCCTTTGACCTAAATTTAAAGGATGGTTCAGTAGATAAATCAAATGATAATCTTCTTCCATATTCAGTAGATAAGAGGTGCAACAGCTCAACTGATATATTTTCTGTAGAGCTAAACTCTAAGATAACCTCTTTGTCTATTTGGATTATATTTCTAATATTATTTTTACTTCCTAAATACCTGATGTAAGAAATATCCATTAGATTTTCAACTTCCTTAGGTAAATCTCCAAATCTATCAATTAGTTCATCCAGTAATTCCCTATAATCATCCATATTAGAAATAGAAGCGATTTTTTTGTACACTTCTATCTTCTGTTCTTCATCTTCAATATACCTAGACTTAATATACCCATCTACCTTTATATCAACTGTAGTATCTATATGTTCTTCGACTTTCTCACCCTTCAGTCTCCTAATAGCCTCATTTAAGAACTTTACATATAAATCATATCCTATGGCCTCAATATGACCATGCTGTTCTAATCCTAGAAGATTTCCTGCACCTCTTATTTCCAAGTCTCTCATAGCTATTTTAAAACCTGAACCAAATTCTGTAAATTCCTTTATAGCTCTAAGTCTTTTTTCCGCTACCTCTGATAACACTTTATTTTTCTCATAGGTAAAGTATCCATAAGCTATCCTATTAGACCTTCCTACCCTTCCCCTAAGTTGGTATAGTTGAGATAGTCCCATCTTATCAGCATCATGTATTATTATAGTATTTACATTTGGAATATCTAATCCTGTTTCAATAATAGTAGTGCATACTAGAACGTCCACTTCTTTTTCTAAAAAGCTAACCATTACCTTCTCTAATTCTCGCTCACTCATTTGACCATGTCCTATGGAGAATTTTGCTTCTGGTACTAATTTTCTAAGCATGGAAGCAATCTTATCTATAGTCTCGACCCTATTATATACAAAATAAACCTGTCCTCCACGACCAACTTCCTTTAGTATTGCATCTCTGATCATTTGTTCATTAAATTCAACAACATAGGTTTGTACGGGATACCTTTCCTCTGGAGGATCTTCAATAACAGACATATCTCTAATGCCTGATAAGGACATATGTAATGTCCTAGGTATAGGTGTAGCTGTAAGAGTAAGTACATCCACTGTTTCTTTAAATTTTTTAAGTGCCTCTTTATGCTTTACGCCAAATCTCTGTTCTTCATCTATTATTAATAAACCCAAATCATTAAAAGAAACATCTTTAGATAATAATCTATGAGTACCTACTACAATATCAACAACACCTCTTCTGATGCTATCAATTGCAAGTTTTTGTTCTGCTTTAGTTCTGAACCTACTAAGGGTAGCTATTTTAACGGGAAAATTGGTAAATCTCTCCATTATTGTATTATAATGCTGCTGTGCAAGAATAGTAGTAGGTACTAGAAAAGCTACTTGTTTTCCATCCATGACAGCTTTAAATGCTGCTCTTAAAGCCACTTCCGTTTTCCCATATCCAACATCACCACAAAGAAGTCTATCCATTGGTTTTGGTCTTTCCATATCCTTCTTGATTTCTATAATACTCCTAGACTGTCCTTCTGTCTCTTCATAAGGGAATAAATCTTCAAATTGTCGTTGCCATTCACCATCCTTAGAGAAAACAAATCCCTTATAACTCTCTCTCTTTGCATATAGCTCTAATAAATCATGAGCCATATCTTCTACAGCCTTCTTAGCTTTTTCCTTAGTTCTAGCCCATTCTGAACTAGATAGTTTATTTACTTTTGGTTTTATGCTATCAGAGCCGATATACTTCTGGATTAAATGCATTTGATCTATAGGTACATATAGCTTATCTTCGCCTTTATACCTTATAGTAAGATAATCCTTCTTTATTCCTTGAATGTTAAGCTGCTCTACACCTTCATATCTACCTATTCCATGGTTTTCATGTACTACATAATCGCCAACATTCAAATCAGAAAAGCTAATGGATTTGCTAGGATCTTTTTTCCTTAATTTCCCTGTTTTTTTCTTTCCCGCACCAAATATTTCTTTATCACTGATAACAATAAGCTTTAAAGCTGGATATTCAAATCCTCCATGAATACTACCAGGTGTAATAAAAACTTGTGAGGACTTAATCTCAGCATTTTTATCTATCATAAAGTTTGATTCTATACCCATTTCCAATAATGTTTTATAAAGCCTTCTACCTCTTTCTTCTGTTCCTGAAAGTATAATTATTTTATATCCTCTATATTTAAAATGATCGATATCCTCTTTTAAAATATCCATCTTATTATGATAAGATGGCATTCCTTTTACGGAGAAATTATGAATTACTTTAGGTTTAAAACTATTATCTCCACTTAAAAGTGCACTATTTGCGATACATGTTCTTTTCTTTATTTCTTCTAATAGTTCATCATAACTATAAAGAATATTGGCATGTAAAGGTAATACCTCTCCAACTTCATAGAGGTCTGTAAACTTTAGATTAAAATCACTTCCAGCATTTTTTACACTTTCTTCTATTCTTTTAGGCTCGTCTATATAAATTATTGCGTCTTCTTTTAAATAACTAATTATAGATGACAGATATTCTTTTGGTATATAAGGAATTATCATATCCATATTAGATATAAATAATTTTTCAGTTAAATGCTCCTTATATTTATTAAACTTACTTTCTAAGTTTTCTTTTTCTATTACACTAATCTTTGACTTAGATAAAGATTTAATTAAATCTTTATTCAAGTTGTCAATTATATTCTCTCTATATTCATCTAATATCAAAGTTTCTTTTACTGGAAATATGAATGTATAATCGAGGACTTCAATAGATCTTTGATTCGTAATATCAAAAGTCCTTATAGAATCAATTTCCTCATCAAACAATTCAATTCTAATAGGGTTCCCGCTATATGGCGGAAAGAAATCCATAATTCCACCTCTTAAGCTAAACTGTCCTATACCTTCCACCATATTTACTCTTTCATATCCACCATCTGTCAACAACTTAATTAAATCATCTAAGTTTATTTCTTCTCCTAATCTCAATTCATGGGAATAGGACTTCAAAACATCTCTAGACATAAGCTTATGAAATATGGCTTCTATAGAGGTAACTAATAATAAATCTTCGCCTTTTACAAGTCTAGATACAATCCCAAGCCTTTCATTGGTACTTTCATAGCTGAAGGCATCTACTTCATAAAAAACTAATTCCCTTTTTGGAAGCAGAAATACATTATTATTTCCTAAGTTTCTTATATCTTCATAAATCTTTCTACTTCTTACCTCGTTGTAAGTTACCAATAGTATTTGCCTTTTAGTATGCTCCCTTAGGGCATAAAGAATATGTCCTATGCTTTCATCAATAATACCATAAGTGGCCATAGGACTATTCTTCTTTTCTATATCTGTCTTCAGCTTATTATAAACATCTAAGTTATTTAGCGGATCTACTAAAAAATTTAGCATACCTTCACTCCTTCGGAAAAGACCATAGCCCAGGTCTAATCCTGGGCTCTATTTCCTTTAGTATTGAATTCATTCATTGCTTGCTCTATACCATGTTTTATAATTGCTTCTACTGATTCGGCTCCAGTTAAAATAGATATTTCAATAATTTCCCTCTCTTCTTTTGGAAATCTACTTAAAACGAAATTTGCTAAATCTTGATTTTCATGTTTCTTTCCAATGCCTATTTTGACCCTAGGAAAATCATCTCTTTGAAGTAGATATATTATAGATTTTAATCCATTATGAGATCCAGCACTTCCCCTTCTCTTTATTCTTACTGCAGCAAAATCAATATCAATATCATCAACTATAACTATAATATTATCAATAGGAACTTTATAAAAATTATATATATCTCTAACAGTAATTCCACTATTATTCATATAAGTTTGTGGCTTTACAAGAAGAACCTTTTCACTACCAATTATTCCTTCTCCATAAACTGATTTAAATTTTATTTTATTAATTTTAATATTATTCCTCTCTGCTAATAAATCTATTGTATCAAACCCTATATTATGTCTCGTATTAGTATATTCCTTTCCAGGATTTCCTAAACCTACTACAACAAACAAAAAATCATCTCCTGTTTATTCTATTCAAATAATTTGCTTACAGATTCATTATCATGAATCCTTCTTATAGCTTCAGCAAATAGTGGTGCAACAGATACCACTTCGATTTTTTCAATCCTCTTTTCTCCTGGAATAGGTATTGTATCTGTAATAATAAATTTCTCTAATTCAGAATCTCTTATTCTTTCTATAGCTGGACCTGATAACACCCCATGAGTAGCACAACCATAAACCTTCTTTGCTCCAAAGTTTTTAAGTACACTGGCTGCCTTAGCTATAGTTCCTGCCGTATCAATAATATCATCAATTAATATGACATTCTTACCATTGATATCCCCTATAACATTCATAACTTCTGAAACATTTGCTTTAGGTCTTCTTTTTTCTATTATAGCTATTGGGAGATCTAATAAATTAGCAAAAGCCCTAGCTCTAGTTACACCACCTAAGTCAGGAGAAACTACAACTGTTTCTTCATCCACAATATCCTTAAAATATTCTGCTAGTATTGATACGCCTGAGAGGTGATCAACTGGAATATCAAAATATCCTTGAATCTGTGCAGCATGTAAATCCATGCTTATTACTCTGTCTGCACCAGCCGTAGTAAATAAATTTGCTACTAACTTTGCTGTTATTGGTTCTCTGGCCTTAGTCTTTCTATCTTGCCTAGCATATCCATAATACGGAATTACAGCATTTACTCTGCCTGCAGATGCTCTTTTTACCGCATCTATAAGTATTAAAGTCTCCATTAAGTTATCATTCACAGGAGTACAAGTTGGCTGTACTATAAAAACATCTATCCCTCTAACAGTCTCACTGATGTTTACATTTATTTCTCCATCACTAAATTGACTAACATCACATGTCCCAAGTGGTATGCCCAGTTCTTTACAGATTTTTTCTGCTAGCTCTCTGTTTGCATTACCTGAAAAAACTTTCATTCCGCCCATACATAAATTCATTTTTATATATTCCTCCTAAGTTTATTTATTATTTTTTATATCCTTTTTTTTCTATCCAGCCATCTATATTTTTTTGCTCTGCTCTAGCAATAGACAAAGCTCCTTCTGGCACTTCTTTAGTTATAGTAGAGCCTGCTGCTACAAATCCCCATGGTTCTACATTAACTGGAGCAACTAAATTAGCATTACTGCCTATAAAAGCATTATCTCCTACTATTGTCCTAAACTTTTCCCTGCCATTATAATTTACAAATACAACACCACATCCGATATTTACATTATAACCAACATCTGCATCTCCTATATAAGATAAATGACTGGCTTTTGTATTATCCTTGAGAGTTGAATTTTTAACTTCAACGAAATTACCAATTTTTACATTCTTACCAATATTGCTATTGGGTCTAAGATGAGCATGAGGCCCTATATGTGTATTTTCTCCGACAATACTATCCTCTATAGTTGAAGATTCAATACTAACTTCATTATGGATTATACTATTTATAATCCTAGAATTGTTCCTAATAATGCAATCTTCACCTATTTCAGTATTTCCTTCTAAACTTACTCCGGGATAAATAACTGTATCTCTTCCAATTTGAACTCCATCTTCAATGTATGTGTTCTCCGGATTTATTATAGTGACACCATTTACCATATGATATTCATTTATCCTTTTTCTCATTACCTCTTCAGTAAATGCCAATTGAACTCTTGAATTGACACCATGTATTTCAATGGAATCTTCAATAACATAAGCTCCAACTCTATATCCTTCTTTCTTTAATATACCTATAACATCTGTGGCATAGTATTCATTCTGAGCATTATTGTTATCAATTTTACTTAAAGCATCCTTTAACAGTTTACCATTGAAGCAATATATACCAGAGTTGATTTCTTTTACTTTCTTTTCTTCATCTAAGGCATCTTTTTCTTCTACGATTTTAAGTATATCTCCAGTATCTTCCCTAATGATTCTACCATATCCTGTAGGATTATCTAAAATAGCAGTAAGTACTGTTGCCTGAAACTCATTTTCTTTGTGATAGTTAATTAACTTATTTATAGTCAACTCCGTAATAAGTGGTGTGTCCCCATAAAGAATGATTACAGTACTATTATCTTCTATATGATCTACTGCTTGCATTAAAGCAAAACCAGTGCCATAGGGAACATCTTCACCAATAGGCTGGTCCTTAAATACTATAGGATCATCCTTAAAATATTCTTTAACCATATCACCACCATGACCTACAACAACTACATTTTTTTCTGTACCTGCACCTCTACTAGCCTTTATTACATATTCTAATATAGGTTTTCCACAAACCTTATGTAATACCTTAGAAAGCTTTGATTTCATTCTTGTGCCTTCACCCGCTGCTAATATAATAGAAATATTCATTTTTTACACCTCGATTTAAATTATCTATCAAGTAATATTTTAACCCATTTCTTATATAAGTCTACACTAAAATCTATAAAATTTATATAATTTCCTTGACATATATATAAAAGTTTCCTAATTGAACCATCAATAAGCCGAGTAAGTTTTTATAAAATCTATTTATTTCAAACATTAAAGAGAGCTTTCATATAGTTATAAAAAAGGCTTCTATACGAAATATTATAAGGAAGTCTTTTTGAGTCACTGCATAAACAACTTGTACGAAATCAAAGATTTTAGAAATCTGCTCAAAAATCATTTAAGTAAAATTCTTAATACTAAAAATAAAAGTAAATCTTTCCTATTCGTTATAAAAAAGAGCCCTGCGGCTCTTTTTTATTCTGTAGCTAAACTCTTTTCATATTCTCTAAAAATTGCTTCCTGAATTTTTTGCCTAGTTTCAGCATTAATAGGGTGAGCTATATCTCTGAACTCACCATCCGCCATTTTTCTACTTGGCATAGCAACAAATAATCCATTTTGACCTTCGATTATTTTGATATCATGAACTACAAATTCCTCATCAAAAGTAACGGATACTATTGCTTTCATTTTCCCCTCTTCTGATATTTTTCTTAATCTCACATCTGTAATCTTCATTACGTTTTAGCCCCCTTTATTTAAGTCACAAAAACTATTGAATATTCTCTATATTCTATAAAAGTTTTAAAAATCCTTCTTTTTTAAAAATTTTTTTTATTTTTTTATAATTTATGGGAAAATCCTAATTTATTTTTCACTTTACAAAAGAACTTGGAGTCAATTAATTCCAAAAAACTACCTATAATGTTTAAATAGGAACTTTTTTTACTTTTTTATACTAATATGTTATAAACTTTACATAATCTCAAGATTTATCTTTAATTTTTTTTTTATTATGATATAATCTATCAGTGACAATTTAATACTATTAGAATAAAATAATATTAATATATAAGATGGCAATAATAAATATAGAAAGTAATTTTTTTATTTAGGAGGAAAGCTTATGTTTGAATTTTGCATAACTGATAATAAATATCCTAGGGTTCACTTTATTGGAATTGGCGGCATATCTATGAGTGGTTTAGCTGAAATTTTATTGTCTGAAGGATATATTGTGACTGGTTCTGACGCAAAGGATAGTTTAATAATTGAAAGATTAAAAAATTTAGGAGCCAATATTTACATAAATCATAAGGAAAGTAATGTAAATGGTGCCGATCTAATAATATACACAGATGCTATATCAAAAGATAATGAAGAACTTGTGAAAGCACATTCTCTTGGAGTACCTGTAATAGATAGGGCCACCTTCTTAGGTGCCTTAATGAAAAACTATAAAAACTCAATTGCAGTATCTGGCACTCATGGGAAAACTACTACTACTAGTATGTTATCTACTATATTGAATCGTTCGACACTAAACCCTACCATTCTTTTGGGTGGACAATTAGATGAAATAGGAGGCAATGTAAAATTAGGATCTAAAGAATACATTCTTACTGAAGCCTGTGAATATAGAGGAAATATATTAAAGTATTTTCCTACAATGGCTATTATATTAAATGTTGATGCTGACCATTTAGACTTCTTTAAAAATATGGATCATGTTTTAAGTACCTTCGTTGAATATGGTAAGAATCTCAATGAAGATAGCTATTTATTAATTAACATAGATGATGCAAGCTACAAAAAAATAATGGATAATACAAAGGCTAAAGTAATTACCTTTGGAATAGATAAAGATGCAGATTATACTGCGGAGAATATTAGTTTTTCTGAGGAAGGTTTTCCTTCTTATACCCTAAAAGTTAAGGATGAAGGATTATATCCTATTAAGTTAAGTGTCATTGGGAAACATAATATATATAACTCTTTAGCAAGCATTGCTGCTGCTCATATTTATGGTATTCCAATGGAGGATATTCAGAAAAATATTTCCATCTATACAGGAGTTCATAGAAGACAGGAATTAAAAGGATATTATAATGGTATTAAAATTATTGATGATTATGCACATCATCCTACTGAGATTAGAGTTACTTTAAATGCATTGAAAAACTCTGCTGTTGGTAATATTTACTGTGTATTTCAACCACATACCTATACTAGAACAAAAATTTTATTAAATAGCTTTGCGGAGGCCTTCATTGATGCTGATAAAGTCATAATCACAGATATTTATGCTGCAAGGGAGAAAGATGATGGATCAATCCACTCAAGGGATTTAGCAAATGCCATATCTGACAAAGGCTCAGATGCTGTTTATCTAGGAACTTTTGATGAAGTGGAAGCTTATCTATTAAGTCATGTTAAGGAAAATGATATTATTCTCACTATGGGAGCTGGAAATGTTTATCTTATAGGTGATTCAATAATAGCACAAGATAAGGATAAAGAAAAAGCAGCAGTATAGCCTAGCAGAAATTTTGGATTGTGATTGTTGATTTTTAGATTTGAAATATTAATGAAATATATAAAAAGCCCCCTCCCTATAAATTTAAGGGTTGGGGCTTTTTACATTATATATTTTTTCAAGTAATTTTGTGGTTTCCTTTTTATCATAAATAAAATAAGATAATACTTTTTTCTGTATTTTTCTAAATTCTGCTTTACCTGGCAATGTAAGTGTTTCAAAATCTTCATTGGTCATTCCGATTGTTTTCCTGCCATAAGAAAGTGTATCCATTAAGTTAAGATCTGTTTTAACATGGCTAAATCCCTTTGTAATGACTGTTAAAATATTATCTGATGCTTTTCCTATAAAAGATTGTATAAATCCTTGCTGTGCCTTTATTCTACCTAAATCACCATCAATATATCCTCCCTTATTATTATTTCCTTTTCTATACCTTAGAAATTCTATCGATTTTTTTCCATCTAATGTCTGCTTCCCTGGTGAAATATCTATATGCAATGGAGGTTTGGCTGTAGGATCCCTATATTTCATAGGAAATGGTACATCTACTTCGATTCCTCCCAATCCATCTACAATTTTTTCTACACCCTTATAGTCTAGCATAACATAATGATGAATTGGTATATCCTCTAATATATGAGATATAGTTTTTTTAACTCCTTCTACTCCATGGTCTCCATATATACTGTTGATTTTTCTTTGTTCTGCTGTATTATATCCTTTTCTATGGATATAGGTGTCCCTTGGTACATTCACTAAACTAACCTTTTTTGTATCAGGGCAAAGGGAGGCAAATATAATTGTATCCGTCCTTACATCCTCCATGCCTAGTACTATAAAATTCACTCTATTACTCTTTTCTATAGCTTCCTTCAAGTTAGAATATACCTCTGGTTCCTTTGGTGCTATTTCCAGCTTTTTAGCAATTGTCTTACCTATATCCATTTTCTCTGCTATTGGATAACTTTGCTCACTTTCAAGCTTTATATCCTTTTCTTTTACATAAGAATAAGAGCCAATAAATATTGCAATCAAAAAACAAATGAACGATACAATAAAAACCTTAGAAAAAGTTCTCATAGGAAACCACCCTTCTTGAGTAAAATCTTTCTAATATATTGTAACCAAAAAGATAATTTTTAATTGCTAATTTAAAATTTCAAATTCATATAAAAAAGGCTTCCATCAAATCATAAATAAATTAAGGAAGTCTTTTTTGAAACCCATCTAAGCCAAATTTTACCTACTAATGAAATTAAACTTTCCTATGAGTCATAAAAAGACCCTTCTGTATAATATTGAAGGGTCTTCACTATAATTAATTTTAATATTCAAAGAATCCTTTTTTAGTCTTTCTACCTAATAAACCACCTCTAACCATCTTTCTTAGTAGAGGATGAGCTCTATATTTTGAATCACCAAATTCTTCATATAAAACATCCATAATAGCTAAGCAAACATCAAGACCTACTAAATCTCCTAATGCTAAAGGTCCCATTGGATGATTTGCACCTAATTTCATAGCTTCATCTATATCTGATGCACTAGCTACTCCATCTGCAAGAATTCCCACTGCTTCATTTATCATTGGTATAAGTATTCTATTTACTACAAATCCTGGAGCTTCTTCTACTTCTACTGGAGTTTTTCCTAACCCTTGTGATAATTCTACTATTGTATTTTTAGTTTCTTCTGAAGTAGCAATCCCCTTTATAACTTCTACTAATTTCATCATTGGTACTGGATTAAAGAAGTGCATTCCAATAACCTTATCTGGTCTATTAGTTGAATTAGCAATTTCAGTAATAGATAATGAAGAGGTATTTGTAGCAAGAATTGAATCTTCTTTGCATAATTTATCTAATTTACCAAATATTTCTCTCTTTAAATCCATGTCTTCAGCTATAGCTTCAATAACTAAATCACAGTCCTTTAAATCTTCATAGGATGTAGTTATGGAAATATTATTTAATGTATTATCCATAAGTTCTTTCGTAATCTTTTCTTTCTCAACAAGTCTACTTAAACCTTTTTCTATAGATTTAATGCTTCCCCTCGGATTAGCCTCGTCAATAGATCTAACCCACATAATTACATCATAATCCTTCTGTGCAAAAATCTGTACTATGCCACAAGCCATAGTTCCTCTACCTAATATACCTATTTTTTTCATGATGCACCTCCAAATTATTTTAATTTATAGTTAGGTGTACGTTTTTCTAAAAACGCCCCCATCCCTTCTTTTTGATCTTCCGTTGCAAAACATAAACCGAATAGATCTTTTTCAATAGCCATTCCAGTATCTAAATCCGTTTCTATACCTCTATTTATAGCAGCATTCGCATATCTTATAGCTAGCTGGCTCTTTGACAATATTTTATTTGCCATTTCAATAGCAGAAGTCATTAGTTCTTGGCCTGGTACAACTTTATTAACTAAACCAATTCTATATGCTTCTTCCGCACTAATTATATCACAAGTAAAAATAAGTTCCTTTGCTCTACCTATTCCCACAAGCCTAGATAGCCTTTGAGTACCTGCAAATCCTGGAGTTATACCAAGACCAACTTCTGGTTGTCCAAACTTAGCCTTTTCTGATGCTATCCTAATATCACAACTCATAGAAAGTTCACATCCACCACCTAAAGCAAAACCATTTATAGCAGCTATAACTGGCTTTTCTAAAAGCTCTATCTTTCTAAATAATGATAATCCCTTTTCAGCAAAAGCCCTAGCTTCTATAGGATTCATATTCTTCATTTCTCCTATATCTGCTCCAGCTACAAAAGCTCTTCCTTCTCCAGTTAATATAATTACATGGACATCTTCGTCATTATTAATTACATCTATAGCTTCATTTAATTCATCTAATACTATTGAATTTAGCGCATTCAATGCATCTGGTCTGTTGATAGATAAAATTCCAATATTTCTCTCTTTCTTAAATAACAAATTGCTCCAGCTCAAAACATCAGCCCCCTTTTGTTAATATTATATCAAACTCTTTATTGGGAATCAATTCCTATTTCAGATATATTATACCATAAAAATAGACTGAAGAATTCAGTCCATTTTATTTAATAACTTCCATTAATACTAAAGCGAAATCATCATGCTGCTCACCCCAGCTATGGGTTACAATATTGTTATTTATCTCGTTTAAAATATTTTCTTCGTGATTGTTTATAATTTGCATTACACTTTCTATGCCAAACTCTTCTCCTGATTTATCCTTGGCTTCTGTAATTCCATCTGTGTAAAATAATATCTTATCACCTTTACTTAGTTTAATAACCTTTTCCTCATAGAATATTTCATCAAATAGCAAAGTCATAGGATATCCCTTTATTTCTAGCATCTCCATATTATCTTTATTATACTTAATAGGTATTGCATTGTGTCCAGCATTAGAATATTTAAATTCATAAGTTGATTTATTAAAAACACCATAAAATATTGTAAAATACTTATCTACATCCAAATTTAATGTACTAAATCTTCGATATAATTCTGATAATGCAGCCGATGGCCCCGATATATCATCTTTTATAGATCTCATGGTCTGCCTAATAAACATAGTCATCATAGCTGCTGCCACACCATGACCTGAAACATCTGATATATATATTCCTATATTTTCATCATCAATATAAAAAACATCAAACATATCGCCGCTTAACATTTCAGAAGGTCTATAAATATAATCGATACTTATGTTTCCTAATATTTCTTTATTAGGTAGGATTCTCTCTTGAATCCTCTTAGCAAATCCAAGATCCTTACTCATTTTCTTATTTTTTTCAATTAATTCTAACTCCAATTTTCTTTCTCTAGTTACATCTCTAAAAACTTCTACAGCTGCAAAGACTTTACCATCTGAATTAGTAACAGGAGAAGATTTCACAGAAAAATATCTTCCGTTTATTTTCTCCTCTTTCTGTACAATTTCACCAGTATTTATACTCCTATCTGTAATACAGAAGCTACATGGCATTTCCTTACCATGGGATTTATAGCATTTCATACCTACAATATTATGTCCTAAAGCTTCTTTCATCGTCTTATTTGCATATATAATAGTCCCCTCTTTATCCACAACACGAACCCAATCTGCCATCCCCTCAAGTACGTGGTAGTTTAGCATACCGTATTCTTCTATTTTCTTTTCTACATAATTCAAATCTTCTTTTCTTAGCATGCTTATCACCCATATAGAATATTTAATGATGTTAAATATTTTGTAAATTAATTCTTGTATTTATTTTATACCATTTAATAAATTAATTCTACATATTTTTGCAATTTAATACTTTAGTACCTAACAGTTACTTCTTTCTCTTCAGAATACCTTGCCATTGCATATAGCGCATCTGACAGCCTATTTACGTATTTCATAACTAGTGGATCTATTTCTGCAATTTTCGACAAGGTAATAATTCTTC
Organism: uncultured Tissierella sp.; assembly: GCF_902479755.1. Taxonomy (NCBI): domain Bacteria; kingdom Bacillati; phylum Bacillota; class Tissierellia; order Tissierellales; family Tissierellaceae; genus Tissierella; species uncultured Tissierella sp. The sequence continues at coordinate 48,728 of NZ_CABSQO010000022.1, forward strand.
TTTCTGCTCTTCTACATATAGTCCTAGCCACATGAAGATGTGCTGATTTCTTACCAGAGCCTGGTATGATAAATCCCGTAGGATTATTGAGTCTGCCCATATAAAGATCTATTATCTTCTCTAAATCATCTATATCTTTCTCTACTATATGATATTTAACCTTTGCGCTATCCTCTGTAGCTAAATTTGTAGCTACTGTAAATAATTTATTTTGTATGTTTTGAATTTTTTCATACATTTCCTCATCATCAACGTAGTTCTTGGCTAATCCCATAAATGATCCTAGTTCATCAACTGTTCCATAGCTCTCCACTCTTATATCATCCTTTGAAACCCTCTTGTTATCAAAGAGGCTAGTCGTTCCCTTATCCCCTGTTTTAGTATAAATTGTCATTTTTATCCCTCCATTTGTTTAATGTTCAACTAACAATTAACAGTTACAATGTTTCAACAATGCACAATTTACAATTAACGATTGAAAAACACTAAAACATATAAAGTTGTTAAAATAATATATTAATTTTTGTTCTTTAATCCTTTATCTTTTCATTGTTCTTTACTAATTGTTCTTCGTTAATTATCGTGGGTTTTGGTCCAAAATATTGATAATAATCCACTTTAATCCTTCCATTATATAGTTTTCTTTTTCTATCCGCTGTTTTTCCATAGTCTTTTTCAAAATTTTCGTTAGATGTAATTACATAAACTGACCAAGTATCTAGTTCTTTAAATTTAATACCCAAATCTTTATGAAGTCTTTCAACCTCTCTCTTTTCACTTATACGTTCACCATAAGGTGGATTAGTAATAACCACACCATATTCATTTTTTAATTCTGCATCTCTGAAATCCTTTATGAAAAATGCAATGTCATCTTCTAATCCAAAATTAGCAGCATTATCTCTTGCACGAAGAATTGATTTCCTATCTATATCGCATCCTAATATGTGTAATTTAGTTTTATTGTCTATAGCTTGAAAAGCTTCTTTTTTGGCATCACGCCAATATTCACTATTAACCCTAGGCCATTCTTCTGCTGCAAAACTCCTATCAAGACCAGGAGCCATATTTCTACCTATCATAGCTGCTTCTATTGGAATAGTACCTGATCCACAAAATGGGTCAAATAATACTCTATCTTTATTCCAATAGCTAAGCAATATCATAGCAGCAGCCAAAGTTTCTTTTATAGGTGCATCACCTTGTCTATCCCTATATCCTCTCTTATGAAGTCCTTCTCCTGAAGTATCTATCGTCAAAGTCGCTATATCTTTTAATAGAGAAACCTCTATAGTATACTTTGGTCCAGTCTTCTCAAACCACTCTACATTATATTTAGTTTTGAGCTTTTCTACTACTGCTTTCTCCACTATTCTCTGGCAATCAGATATACTAAATAATTTCGAGTCTATACTTTTGCCTTCCACAACAAAATTTCCATCTTCTGTTATCCACTCTTCCCATGGAAGTTTTTTTGTTTGCTGGAATAACTCTTCAAAAGTTAGAGCTTTAAATTCACCCATTTTTAAAAGAACTCTATCTGCTGTCCTAAGCCATAAATTAGTCTTTGGTATATCCTTTTCTGTCCCTGTAAATGTGACCTTACCGTTCTCCACTTTTAAATCATTATATCCTAAGTTCATTAGTTCTCTCTTAACTACAGCCTCCAAACCAAAAGTTGCAGTGGCTATCAATTCAATGTTTCCCATATCATCTCTCCTTAAAGAATATCTAACTCTATTATACTCTATATCACAATTATTTAGTTAATAATATTGATTATTTTTTTCAATATTTGGGTATAACAACTATTGAATGTAAAACAATAATTAATATGGAGGGATTTATATATGAAAAATTTAAGTAGCTTATATCAAAGTGGGGATTGGAAAGGTGAAAAACACGTACCTGTAATTCATGTATCTGAAACAGTTAAAAAAGGTGACTTAGTAGATGTTAAAGTTCTTGTTGGAGAAGAAATAGCACATCCAAATACATTCGAGCATTACATATCTTGGATAAAGGTATATTTCCAACCAGAAGGACATAAATTCCCAATTGAAATTGGTTCTTGTAATTTTACTTCTCACGGAGAAAGTGGATTACTTACTGAGCCAAATGTGTCCCTTAGATTTAAAGCTGAAAAATCAGGTACATTATATGCGTCATCCTATTGTAATATTCATGGATTATGGGAAAATAGCGTAGAACTTAAAGTGGAAGAATAAAATCATCTAAATGATTAGCTAACATTTAAGTCCAGAATCTTTCTGGACTCTTTTCACCTCTTGACATTATTCTTATATTATATTAATATATAGTAAAATTATATAATAAACTATGAAAGATTCTAGTAGCTAATTAAAGGTAAATCCACAGAGAATAGACTATTGGTGAGAAGTCTATATCCTTAAGTTAGTGAATTACAGTTCTGGAGTTTCAATATTTTATTGCGTTTCCCACACGTTACGTGGTTGAGGCTTTATGCGAATTAAGGTGGTACCACGGGTTTCCTCTCGTCCTTTAGATGAGATGAAGCCCTTTTTTTATGACCTAACACAACGAACGATAGTGAGTTGATGTAGGTCAAACTCAACGAGAACCAAATTCATATGAGCGTAGCGAGTAAATGAATTTGAGTTTCGAGACTGCGGCAAATGACCTAACTTAGCGAACGACAGTGAGCTTTAGTAGGTCAAACGCAACGAACGCCAAATTCATGCGAATGATAATGAGCAAATGAATTTGTGCAGTGAGACTGCGGAAGATGACCTAACACAACGAATGACAGTGAGCTTTAGTAGGTCAAACGCAACGAGAACCAAATTCATATGAGCGTAGGTCCTATCGGACACCACTGAATTATACCCTACGGGGTAGATAGAGGTAGCGAGTAAATGAATTTGAGTTGCGAAACTGCATGATATGACATTAATAATTTAGGAGGGATATTTATGCAAAATGTATTTGATGTCCTAAAAGAAAGAGGATATATAGATCAAGCTACTTATGAAGAAGATTTAAGAGAACTACTAGGCAAAGAATCCGTTCCATTCTATATTGGGTTCGATGCTACTGCCGATAGCTTAACCTTAGGACATTTCCTACAAATCATGGTTATGATGCATATGCAGAAACATGGCCATAAACCTATAGCGCTACTTGGTGGAGGAACAACTATGATAGGTGACCCTTCAGGTAAGGCTGATATGAGAAAGGTAATGACTAAGGAAATCATTGACTACAATGCAAGCAGATTTAGAGAACAATTAGGTCATTTCCTTAATTTTAGTGAAGGAAAGGCTATAATAGTAAACAATGCAGATTGGTTATTAGATCTAAACTTTGTTAATTTTATGAGAGAAATAGGTGTTCACTTCTCAGTTAATAGAATGCTTACATTTGATTGTTATAAAAATAGAATGGAGCAGGGTCTAACTTTCTTTGAATTTGGATATATGCTTATGCAATCCTATGACTTTTTACATCTATACAGAAACCACAAATGTAAGCTGCAATTAGGCGGAAGTGACCAATGGTCTAATATGCTTGGAGGATATGAATTAGTTAGGAAATTAGAGCAAGATAAAGTATATTCCATGACATTTAAGTTGTTAACTACAGCAGCTGGAATAAAAATGGGTAAAACTGAAGCTGGTACTATCTGGCTTGATCCAGAAAAAACACCACCATATGAGTTATATCAATACATGAGAAATGTAGATGATAGAGATGTAGAAAAATTCTTGGCACTTCTTACTTTCTTACCAATGGATGAAGTAAGAAGGCTGGGAGCTTTAGAAGGATCAGAAATCAATAAAGCTAAGGAAGTATTAGCATTTGAAGTAACTAAAATGATTCATGGAGAAGAAGAAGCTAGTAAAGCTCAACAAGCAGCTCGAGCATTATTTGCAGGAGGAATGGAAGAAGGATCCATTCCATTTACAGAAATGGATAAGGCTATATTTGAAAAAGGCATTGGAATACTTGATCTATTGAAGGAACTAGAACTTACTAAATCCAATGGTGAAGGAAGAAGGCTTGTAGAGCAAGGTGGTATCACCATTGATGATGTAAAAGTAGACTCCATAGACAAGCAAGTTACCTTAGATGATTTCAAAGATGGAAAAATAATGATTAGAAAAGGTAAGAAAGTATACCATCAAGTAAGAATATAAATATCGACATTTTATAAAGAATAAGTAACAAAAACGGTGCCTGACACCGTTTTTGTTACTTATTTATTAAGTCATTAGAATTCTTTTTTTCGCTGCTTTTTTCAATTCAATCATATCATATAGCTTAGAAAGCTGACTACAACTATAGGTTAGTTTTAGAGTATGAACATCTGTTGATTCTCTCCCCATACTAATTATATTATTCCATGAAAAATCTATAATCCTATCTTTTTTGCTAATGAACGACAAATCGTCTTGTGTTAGCAAATGAGTAATGATACAAGTAGTTAGAATATCTAAGACATTCTCAAAATCATCATAGTATTCTTTAAGTACTATTAGAGCATGTAAACCTGTTATACAATGTAATATAACTATGCTTCCGGATTTAATGAAGGATGGTAATAGTATATGAAGCAAAGTTTTTACTTTTTCCTCTTCCTTCCCATCAATAACGAAGCCTAATTTAAGATACTCTTCATCATCGTAGAGTGCCCTTATCTTTTGCCCCATTGTGTTTTTAGATTCTAGTAACTCTCTTATATGTGAATTATTCATTATGCCATCCATTTCTTCTATAATTTTTAAACCACTGATTTTCCTTCTAAATAAATCTGCCTCTCTGTAAGTAGTAATATAATAAGCTAGAGATCTGGCAACCTCATCAACTAAATCTTCTTCAATCTTTAACCCTTCTACTGCATAAGCTACTCTAATTAATGCGTGAAAAAGACCAGATGACATACCTAAAGAATAGGTATTAAGTACATATCTTATAACCTCATTTATGTTCTTTTTCTGTATTTCTTTCTTTACAAGTTCTAAGCAGGATTCATATAGTTCTCTTTTCCCAAGACATTCTTCAAAGGAATTACACTGTGGATATTCTGTTTTGATTAGATCAATATTAACTATTTTCACATATGATTCAGTATAGGATTTTACCTTCTCCAAGTCTTTAGTCATTTGATATAGAGCTAGCTGTGCCATAGGTAAATGATTTACCAACCCTCTCATATATGGAGAAAATTCTTTTCCATATTCATTGATTAGCTTCCCAATACTCATACAAAGTCCCCCTTTTATATATTACAGTAATATAGTGATACCCTGTTTTTAGCATTATAAGCTAATTACTTTTTTGACAATCCCATTTTACTCTACTAGTAAGATTTATATTTCTCAAATATATGAATTAAAAAATCTTCTTATGTTTCATAAGAAGATTTTTTAATATCAATTTTTCATAATTCTTATTTTTGATTGTGGATTTTTACAAGGGATTCTAATGCTAAAATAATCTCTCTTTTTTCTCCTTCTACTGGTCCTACACCTTCCATAGCATAATCTACAATGCCTTCTTTTATATCTGATTTATATTCCACTACATTATTTAATATACTAGCAGTTTTTACACCTCTAAGTTGCCCTACTACAAATAAAGATGCTGTTTCCATATCTGATGCCAATATATTTCTGCTACTCCACTTTTCCATTATTTCATCTTCTTCATCAATATAGAAGGAATCATGGGATCTAACTAATCCATAATGATAATTATATTTTAATTCTTCACATGTATTTATAATTAAATTTGTAAGTTTAATATCTGACACTGCTGGATAGTTTGGTGAAATATACATATTCGTAGTTCCATCTTCTCTTACTGCCGCAGAGCAAATAACCAAATCTCCTAGTTTGATATTTGATTGAACTGCTCCTGCTGAACCAATTCTAATAAGATATTTTGCCCCGCAAGATATTAACTCCTCTATAGCGATTGCAGCAGATGGCCCACCTATTCCAGTAGAAGTAACGGTTATAGGTACACCTTTATAATATCCCCTTATAGTTCTAAATTCTCTATTATAGGCTATTTCCTCATATGAGTCTAAAAATTCCCCAACCTTCATCACCCTCGCTGGATCTCCTGGCAGTATTACATATTCTGATATATCCTTATCTTCACATAATATATGAGGTTGCTTCATTTTATCACCTTCTTATCTTTTGATTCGATCAAAGCTTCTAATATGGATTCTGTCAAACTAGGATGAATGACTAAATTAGATAATATTTCCTCTGCTGTTTTTTCTTCTTTTATCAAATATCCCATTAATCCAATGTATTCAGATACATTTTCGCCTACCATCCATATGCCTAAAATTTTATTATTTTCATCTAGTATGATTTTCACAAAGCCTTCTTCTATGCTTCTTGCCCAACCTCTCCAGCTATCTTTAAATGAGTAAGTTCCTAATTTATATGGAATATTATCTCTTTTTAACTCCCACTCCTGCCTGCCTACTCCAGCCATTTCTGGTAATGTGAATACTGCCCTAGGCAAAATTTCATATGATATATTTACTGAGATATTTTTTAAAATATAATCTGCTACTTTCAAACCCTGTTGAACAGCCACATGAGCCATTCCTAAAATCCCATTAATATCACCTATAGCAAAAATATTTTTTTCATCAGTTAATAAATTCTCATTCACTATAATTTTATTTTCACTGATCTTAATATTGGTATTCTCAATCCCTCTCGGAAAATTTGGTTTTCTCATAAATGTGACCAATGCCTTTTCACTTGAAATCATTCTTCCATCATCAAGTAATACTTTTACACCTGTCCGACCTACTTCTGCATTTTTAGCACCTATCCCTTTTAGTATCCTTACACCTCTTGACTTAAGATGTTCTTCTATGGGATACACCAAATCTACATCGTTCTCAAATAGAATATTGTTTTCTTTTTCTATGATGGTAACCTCTACTCCCATTTCAGCATATAAAGCTGCAAATTCTATGCCTTCCACATTTCCACCTAAAATAGTTATACTCTTAGGCATATTTTTTAAATCTATAGCCTCTCTGTGAGTTATTATATTTGTCCCGTCAATTACAATATCTTTTATACTAGCAGGTTCACTTCCTGTAGCAATGATAAAATATTCAGTCTCTATTACATCCTCTCTCAATTTAAAGGTTTCTGAGTCTAAAAATTCACCATCTCCAAAGTATATGTCGATCTTATCTTCCAATAGATTATCTTTTATTTTACTCTCTAATCTCCTTAAATCTTCGTCCCATTTTCTTATAAGATATTCCCTAGTTTTCTTTATTTCAGTATGATCATGTTTTTTTATACCTTTAAATGAATCCAATACCTTTTTTACAGGTAATGCTCCCCATCTAAGAGCAGTACCTCCAAATGAATTTTTTTCTATTATAGCTACAGCCTTTCCTTCTCTCTTTAAAGCTCTAGCACTATAATATCCTCCTATTCCTCCACCTATAACGACTACATCATATCTTTTAACTTTCAATGCTCTTTACCCCTTCACTATTTTTCTTCATTTTCGCTACTTGTCTCCTAGTTACAATAACTAATGCAAATATAGTTGCTAAATAAGGAATCATTTGAGTAAATTGAGAAGGAATTCCTATTACTTGTAATCTAGTACCTAAAGCATCAAAAAAACCAAATAATAAAGCTGCAAAAAAAGTGCCTATTGGATTAGCCTTACCAAATATTATTGCCGCTAAGGCGATAAACCCTCTATTCGCACTCATATTTTCTGTAAATAGGGTTAAATATCCTAAAGAAAGGTGAGCACCAGCTAAGCCACATAATATTCCACAAGCCATTGAGCTAATATATTTCATTTTTCTTGGACTAATTCCAGCTGTCTCCAGTGCTTTTGGATATTCTCCAGACGCACGTAACCAGATACCTTGTGGAGTCTTATATAGATATATATAAGTCAGTATTACAAAAATCCAGCTAATATAAATAAATATAGTATGATTGTTAAATATAGTATTTAATAAGGGAATATTTGCTATAAATGGAAAGCTCAATCTTGGTAAAGGTATTATATCTGGTGAAGAAAAAGCTCCTTTAACTCCAAATATGCTTCTTAATAAAAATACTGTTAGTCCTCCTGCGAAAATATTGATAGCTATACCTATTACAAATTCATCTGATTTTAGATCTATAACAAATAATGCAAATATCAATCCTATCAATAGACCTATAAATGCTGCTAAAGCTACTCCAGCAAAGGCACTACCAAAGAAGTAACTTCCTACTACACCAAAAAATGCTCCTAGGAGAATCATCCCCTCCATACCTATATTAAGTATTCCTGCTTGTTGAGTAAGTAATCCTCCTAATGCAGCTAGAATAAGTGGTGTAGCAGTTCTTATGGTATGTTGCACTAATGCTAGATTGAAAAGTTCCTTAAACATTTTCTTCACCTACCTTCCTTTGAGCAACTTTCTTCAATCTCCAATTTTTATAGATATTTTTGAATCCTGATTCCCCAGCAATAAATAGAATTATTATAGATTGAATCACTAGAACTAATTCTGATGGTATTCCTGTAGCATTCTCCATAGAAATGGAACCTGTTTTTAAACCGCCAAAGAATATGGACATTAATATTACTCCTATAGGATTGTTTCTTACTATTAGAGCTATTAACATACCATCAAATGCATATCCTGGAGATATATGCTGTAAAAATCTATAGTGAACTCCAACAACCTCAAATACTCCAGCAATACCACATAGCCCTCCTGATATTACCATGGCTATTACCATTTGTTTCTTATCCTTTATTCCTCCATATCTTCCAAATAAGCTGTTTTGTCCAACCATTTTGGAATCATATCCAAAGGAAGTTTTCTCCATTAAATAATAGATAACTATGGCGATGATACCCATATAAAATATACTAGTATTTAATTTAGATAGCTTCACTAATCGAGATAGTTGAAATTGCTCTGCTATGATTTCTGTCCCTCCCATTTTACCTTGGGATGCAGCAAATGGATAATTAACCAAATATGCAGTAAATAATGTAGCCACTGTATTTAACATTATTGTGGTAATAACCTCGTCCACCTTATACTTTACCTTTAATAGAGCAGGAAAAAATGCATAAATTCCTCCTACAACAGCTCCTGCAAGAACTGCTAAGATTATGCCAATAGGCCCTGGTAAATTGGTAAAGGTTATACCTACATAAGCAGCAGCAAATGCACCTAAATAAAGTTGCCCCTCCCCACCAATGTTTGATATGCCCGACCTAAAAGATATGGCAGTTGCCAATCCAGTCAATATTAATGGAACGGTTTTAGCAAAGGTTGTGGCTATATTATACTTTGAACCAAATGCTCCTTGTAATAAAGCACTATAACCCACTAAGGGACTTCTTCCATTTGCTATCATAATTAAAGCACCTATTAATAATGAAGCAAATATAGATATAAAAAGTGAAGTTATATATTCTAAATTTTCTTTTCCAAATATCTTTTTCATCCTATACACCTTCTCTCCAGCTACTCATATTTTTTCCCGTCATATAAAGGCCTATTTCTTGCTTTGATACCTCTCCCTCATTGAATTCACCAGTAATACTTCCCTCATAAATGGTCATAATCCTATCTGACAATCTAAATATTTCATCTAACTCTGCTGAAATCAATAAAATAGCACAACCTTCATTCCTCTTTTCAATTATCTGGCTATGAATAAATTCAATTGCTCCAATATCTACTCCTCTTGTAGGTTGGGATATAATTAATACAGGAGTATTAAAAGAGAATTCTCTAGCAATAATCATTTTTTGCATATTTCCCCCAGATAAATTCCCTGCATAAACTTCCTCTGAAGGAGTTCTTATATCAAATTTCTTTATTAATTCTTTACTTTTTCCTCTAATCTTTGATTTATTTAAATGCAATCCTTTGACTGCATAAGGTTCTTTATACTGATTCCCCATAAGTATGTTTTCTGAAATAGTTGCGTCCTTAGACATTCCCATAGCCAATCTATCTTCAGGTACATGAGCAATTCCTAGATTTCTTATATCTCTAGGAGATTTATCTGAATACTCTATTCCGTTGATAAAAATTTGTCCACAATCTTTCTCTCTAAGTCCAGTCAGTACTTCCACTAGTTCAGATTGACCATTTCCTTCTATTCCTGCTATTCCAAGTATTTCACCAGATTTCAAGCTAAGATTAATATCTTTTACAGCTAAAAGACCTCTGTTGTCTCTAGCTCTTAATCCCTCTGCTAGCAATACTTCTTTCTTTTCAGTATGTTTTTTATCTAATTTATCAAATAATATCTCTCTACCTACCATCATCTCTGCTAATATTTGTTCATTGGCATCTTTAGTATCTACAGTGCCTATCATCTTTCCTTGTCGCATAACACTTACTCTATTAGATATGGATAACACCTCTTGAAGCTTATGAGTAATTATTATTATTGTCTTACCTAATTCATCCACTAATTTTCTTATAACCTTAAATAATTCCTCTGTTTCTTGTGGGGTTAAAACTGCTGTAGGTTCATCTAAAATTAATATATCTGCTCCCTTATAAAGTGCTTTCAATATCTCAACCCTCTGCTGAATTCCAACAGATAAGGACTCTACCTTAAGCATGGGGTCAACCATTAGACCATAAGTCTTAGATAATTCTCTTGTAACTTCGATTGCTTTTTCCTTATTTACAAACACTTTACTCTTTCTAGGTTCTATACCTAATACTATATTTTCTGCCACAGTGAATGAGGGTACCAGCATAAAATGCTGATGTACCATACCAATTCCTAGTCCTATTGCATCTAAAGGACTAGTTAACTTTACAGCATTACCATTGAAATAAATTTCTCCTGTAGTTGGTTGATGAAGTCCATATAATATGTTCATCAATGTGGATTTTCCAGCACCATTTTCTCCAATAATAGCATGAATTTCTCCTTTTCTTATGTTAAGATTTATATTATCATTGGCTAATACTCCTGGAAATTGCTTCGATACATTTCTTAACTCTAAAAGTTTTTCATCCACTTAAATTGTCACCTCTCTATCTTATATAACTATTGTAAAATGGAGAAGTAGATAGCCACTTCTCCATTTTACATTATTTACCTGTCGGTACTTTAATTTCTCCACTGATGATTTTAGCTTTAATATCTTCAAGCTTTGCCTTCATATCCTCTGTTGCAAATTGAGCCATATCGTCTGTACCATATCCCATTTCTACACCATCTTGGGATAAACCATAATAAACTACTTTACCTTTTTCTATTTTATCATTTTGTATATTTTCTATGGTTTCATAAATTGATTTTCCTACTTTTTTAACCATAGAAGCAACTATAACATCAGGATTTATATGACGTTGATCAGTATCTACTCCTATGGCATATTTTCCCATTTCTTTAGCAGCTTCAAACACACCTTCACCAGTTTTTCCTGCTACTTGAAATACGATATCTGCTCCCATTGAATAAAGAGTTGTTGCATTTTCTTTACCTTTTGCTGGGTCTTCAAAGTCTTCAGCAAATAAAGTCTTAACTTCTACCTCTGGATCAATATACTTTGCACCAGCTTCATAGCCAGCTTGGAAATTTCTGATTACAGGAATATCCCTTCCTCCAACCATACCTACTAGTTTATTCTCATCTATACCTTCTATAGAAGTTTCTGTTGTAAGCATAGCTGCTAAAGCACCTGCTAAAAATGATCCTTCATTTTCTGCATAAGATACAGTGATTAGATTGTCAATTCCTTCAATTTCATTATCTACATATATATAAGAAACCTCTGGAAACTCCTCTGCAATTTCTTGTACAGCATCATAGAATTCATGTCCCACTACTGCTACGATTGAAGCATATTGTGAAGCTTGTACTAATTGATCATTTAATAATGATGCATCATTTCTACATTCATATACTTTGTATTCAATGCCTAAATCTTTTTTAGCTTGTTCTACACCTTCATGGGATGAATCATAGAATGAACGGTCACCTAAACCACCTGCTAATACTAATCCCTCTTTTGTTACATCATCAACAGCTGGCGTATCATTAGCAGCTGGTACATCCTTTGCACCTGAATCATCAGTTTTTTTGCATCCAACTAATGCTCCAGATACCATTAGCATTACTGCTAGTAGAATTATAAATTTCTTTTTCAAGGAAAACTCCCCCTCATTAATTTTATTATATAAAATCGACTTCCTTCGATTTTACTAACATAGTTATTCTTTTCTACTTAAAATTTCTTCTTTCTTTAACCCTTCTATATCAATAATATTAATAGAATTACTTGATACATCTATAATCTTACTTTCTTTTAGCTGTTGAAGTACCCTATTTATACTCCTAGATGTAACCGCAAACCGTTCACTTAGCTGCTCTTTATCTACTTCAATTTCTATCCCAACACTAGATTTAACTCCTGAATCTAATCTATATAGCAGGTAATTACATATTCTATATTTTAAGGAGTACAACGTATTTTCTCCTGCTAATCTTGATAGCTTATAAAAGCTGTCACATAATGTTCTAGTTATATGCAGAGAAAAATGTCTATCTTTATCAATCCATTTTAAAAAATGTTCTCTGCTTATACAAATTACTTGGATATCAGTTAAAGCCTCAATAGAACAAATATAAGGTTTATTATCAAAAATTTCTAACTCTCCAAAATAATCTCCTTTTTTATAAATAGCTTGAGAATACTTCTTACCATTTTCTGCAGTTAGAGATATATTAGCATAACCTTTAACTATAATATAAAAGTATTCATATTGCATATCCTGATAACAGATTATCTGTCCCTTAGAATATTCCTTGAATTCCCATCTACTTAAGATTTCATATGGACAATCTCTTAACATCTTTTTTATAGCCCTATTAGACTCAATAATTTCAATTATATGCAAAAGTCCCACTCCTTAAAGTATATAATAAAGTTCATATTATAATGAAGGACATCTGTCCTAAAAAGATATAAATTTCTTATAAATTATATCATATTTAAAAAAAAGTAGGAATTGTGTCCTACTAATTATTGAAATAAAAAAGATCTGCCTAACTTTTCCTTTAGACTGATCTTTTTTGAAGTATTATTATTATCTGAAAACTATCTCTCCATTATTTATTGATTCAACAATAGCTAAGGATTCTAGCTTTATTCCCTGTTTTCTTATCTTATCTCCACCTTTTTGAAATCCCTTTTCTATTACAATACCTACACCTACAGTATTACATTTTGCTTTATCTATTATATCTATTAGACCTTCAGCAGCCTTTCCATTCGCGAGAAAATCATCTATTATCAATATATTTTCTCCTTCATTTAAATATCTTTTAGATACTCTTATAGTGTAAGTTTTATCTTTTGTATATGAATATACAGAGCTTTCATATGTATTCTCATCTAAGTTTTTTGAATCTGTTTTCTTTGCAAAGACTACAGGTACTCTAAAATGTTGAGCTGCAATAACGGCTATTGCTATACCTGATGCTTCTATAGTAAGGATTTTATCTATTTTTTCCGATGCAAATCTGGCTTTAAATTCCTTGCCTATTTCATTTAATAAATCTATATCTATTTGATGATTGAGAAAGCTATCTACCTTTATAACATTACCCTCTCTAAGTGTGCCATCTTTAACTATTCTTTGTTTTAGTAATTCCATTTCTTCACCTCAAGGATTATTTTATATTATCCTATAATAATTACTGAATTTATGCAAGAAATTTTATATTGTCATCATGCTCTTTTGTGATATAATATACGATAAAAAATATAAGGAGTGGATATATTGGCTAGATTAATCGGTGAGAGAATTATGTTAAGAGAGTATAGAAAAGAAGATTTAACTTGTATAAGAAAATGGGTGAACGATATTGAAATCACAAAATATTTAAGTAATATATTTCTATATCCACACACTTTAAATGAAACTGAAAATTTCTTAAGTTCTATGTTACAAGGTAATTCTAATATCAAAGGTTTTATTATAGCAGAAAAAGAAACTGAAGAATATATTGGACAAATTGACTTAATAAAAATCGACTGGATTAATAGAATCGGTACCTTAGGTATTGTAATAGGTACTAAGGATAATTTAGTAAAGGTTATGGAACTGAAGCTATTAAATTGATACAAGAATTTGCATTTAATAGGCTAAACCTTCATAAATTAGATTTAGAAGTAAGATCTTATAATGAAAGAGCTATTCGTTGCTATGAGAAATGTGGGTTTAAGGAAGAAGGCAGAATAAGGGAAAATTTCTTTACAGATGGAAAGTATACAGATACTCTGTTTATGGGAATATTAAAAAGAGAATATGAAAATATTTAATATATTAATTACTAGGAAATGGAGATAATATTAGATGAATAAACTTATTATGATTCTACTAGTATCCATGACAATAGGTGTTCTCTATAGCTATGTTGCTACAAAATTTACTATGAATAAATTAATATTATATTTACCATCATATATTGGAATAATACTGATTGTATATATGTTTACTCTTTACAGTCCTGAAAACACTGGATTTGCAGACTTGGCTAGAATTATTTCAGTAATGCTGCTATTATCAATGATTATAGGTAATACCTTCTCTGGACTTATTATAGATAGAAAAAGAAAAAGACAAAATTAAATGAGTCATTTTTCATGACTCATTCTTTATTTTTTCTATTTTTGATCTTTATATCCTTCCCTAATTAATCGATACTCCCCAGTATCTTCATTCAAATCATAAATATTAAAGTTTGTTCTTATATCAAATCCTTCAAGATGAGTTGCTAAGTTTATGGAGGCTGATCCATCTTCTCCACTTATTATCCTATGAAATACATTTGTTGTCCAAGTAATTAATCCACCGCCTTCCACTATAAGTTCACCATTATGTTCTATATAATCTGGAGTAATTATAAACTTTTCTATCCTTCCATGCTCTTTAGTATATAACTCTACATACCTTTTTCCATGAAGTACAAATAAGTTATCTTCTTGATGTGGATGCATATACCAAGGTCTTGCTACTTCTCCAACTGTTCCAGGTGAAATAGCTCCTCTCCTATGTAATACCCTATCTATGGCATCAACCTTTGGAACCATAGATTTTCCCATTACATCAAAAGCAACCCCCTCTGTCTTTCTAAATTCCTTTAGTTTAATAATTTTAAAAAAATTCTCTACCTCTCTTACAATATAGCTCATAAAATCCCCCTTATAATAAAATCTATATTCTAGCCATACCTGTTTCTTTAGCCGCCTTAGAAACAGCTTTGGCAATTTTATCTACGACTGTTTTATCGAAAATATTTGGAAGAATATTTTCTTCATTTAACTCTTCTTCTTTAATAGCACTAGAAATAGCATAAGCTGCCGCTAACTTCATTTCTTCATTAATATCTCTTGCACGTACATTTAATGCACCTTTAAATATCCCAGGGAAAGCTAGAACATTGTTTACTTGATTTGGATAATCAGATCTCCCTGTACCTATGATTCTTGCACCAGCTATTTTTGCATCTTCTGGCATTATTTCAGGATTAGGATTTGCCATAGCAAGTACTATTGGGTCCTTATTCATATTTTCAATATCCTCTTTCACTAATATATTCGAGGTTGACACTCCAATGAAAATATCAGCATTCCTTAAAGCTTTTTTCAAGCCTCCTTTCACTTTTTTAGGATTAGTTATTTTAGCTATTTCTTTTTTATATCTGTCTAAAGAAGAATCATCATATTCCAATATACCTTTTCTATTACATATAATTATGTTTTTGAATCCATCCTCCATTAGCAGCTTAGCTATGCTAATCCCAGCAGCGCCAGCTCCATTTATTACGATGGATATATTATCCTTCTTTTTATCTACTATTTTTAGAGAATTTATTATAGCGGCTAAAACTACAACTGCCGTGCCATGTTGGTCATCATGAAATACTGGTATATCTAGTTCTTTTCTAAGCCTTTCTTCTATTTCGAAACATCTAGGAGCAGAGATATCTTCTAAATTTATTCCACCAAAGGTAGGAGATATATTTTTTACCGTAGAGATAATATCTTCAATCTCTTGGCTTTTCAAACATATAGGAATTGCATCTATATCTGCAAAGGTCTTAAACAAAATAGCCTTTCCTTCCATTACAGGTAATCCTGCTTGGGCCCCTATATTCCCTAACCCTAATACAGCAGAACCATCAGTCACTACTGCCACCATATTCCCTTTATTAGTATATTCATATACTAAATCTAAATTCCCCTTTATCTCAGTACATGGAGCTGCCACTCCTGGTGAATATGCTATACTTAAATCTTTATAATCTTTTATTTGAACTTTACTTTTGATTTCTAATTTACCTCTATTGCCTTTATGTAATTCTAAAGATTCTTTCTTTAAATCCATTTAATCTCTCCTCCCCACAAGATTATTCTATGATATTCCTATACCCAAAATTCTCATATATTAGTATTTTAGTAAATAAAAAGGATGGAATTAAATCCATCCTTTTTATACAATTATATTTTAGTTATAAATCTAATTCATTTAATATGTCTCTAAGCTTCTTTAGCTCTTCTGCGGAAAAAGTGACTCCCTTTCCCATCTTTAGATGATCAGGGTCCCATTCCCTTATATCATATTTTGCAGGATAATCGTTCCATGATACTAAATTGAGTTCCTTTGTCCAGCCTTTTGCTGATTCTGATAATATTCCTAAGTTTTCTTTTATTTCATATTTTACTTCAGCCACTATATTCCTCCTTATTATTTTCTCAATATATTTTCATTGTATTTTTATCTAGTTTATCTCTATTATAGTAGCTACGTCAATATCAATTTTCTTTAATAAGCTACAATATATTATTTTTCATTATATCATTCTTTTATCCTATATCTTCATTAATTTTATGGGTATAATATAAGATAACATTATAAAATAGAAAAGTTAGGTGATGTTATGTGCGGTAGATTTTCTTTAGATGTTAGTATAGATGTATTAATAGAAAGATATAAAGCTATAAAAAACATGGAGGAATTTAAATTACCAGATGAAATATTCCCCACAAATACAGTTCCTATTGTAATAAATAAAGATAATATTCAATTATCAATGATGAAATGGGGATTTATGCCTGAGTTTACTAAAAAACCTATAATAAATGCAAGAGCTGAAACAGTAGATATCAAACCATTGTTTAGAAATTCCTTTTATAACAAGAGATGCTTAGTCCCTGCAACCAGTTTCTTTGAATGGGAAAATTTAGATGGAAAGAAGATTAAAAGAAGAATCTCCGTTAAAGAAGAAAACATCTTTTCCTTAGCTGGTTTATATAATATTTTTAGAAATAAAAATGGTCAAGAACAAGAATCTTTTACAATAATAACTACAGATGCTAATGAGGATATGAAAAAAATCCACCATAGAATGCCTGTAATTTTACCTAAGGAAATGGAAGAATATTGGCTAGATATAAACTTTAGAAATTTAGATACTCTAAAATCTATGATGAAACCTTATGATGGAGAGATAACAATAGTCTAATAGTTTTGTAGAATATACAAAACTATTAGACTATTGTTCATTTATCTAGTATATGTTCTTAAAACACAAATACCAATCAACACAATAATATCCTTCTTCACCACTTACCCTTCTAAGAAGTTCTTCATAAGTTGTAGGTGCTGGTACTACTACTGGCTGTCCTGGAAGCCAATCTGCTGGAGTTGCTACTCCATACATATCAGTTGTCTGTAAAGCTATTAAAAGCCTTATTATCTCAGGTATATATCTTCCATTGGTCAATGGATATACGAGTATTGCCCTGATAATCTGTTTATCATCTATTATAAACACATTTCTTACTGTAGTATTTGTGCTTACACTTGGAGCAATCATTCCATACATTTTAGAGATACTCATATCTTTATCCGCTATTATTGGAAAAGGAATCTGAATTCCCGTATTTTGATAAATATTATAAACCCATGCAAGATGTGATGGATTTCCATCTAAGCTAATTCCTAGAAGTTGTGTATTTCTCTCCACGAAAGAATCATATTGCCTTGCAAAAGCAATAAATTCTGTGGTTCACACAGGAGTAAAATCTCCTGGATGAGAAAATAGCACTATCCATTTTCCTGCATAATTAGATAATTTTATAGGACCAAAGGTTGACATCGCAGTAAAATCTGGGGCCTTCATCCCTAGAGTTAAACATCCATTTTCACTCATCTTCTCACCACCATTTTTTTATTATTCCATATATAATATGAATCCTGTACTATAGTGGTGAGTGAAGAGGTTCTTCGTTTTACTTATATATTCTTTATCTCCTATAGTTTAATATCAATCCCTTTAGTCTTTTCTTTATCTGTGGCCAATTTGGTAATATCATCATTGTCTTTTATATTCTTTTTACTATAATCTTCTTCAATCTTATTTACTGCTTCCATAAAGTATTCACCGTAGACTTTATCAATTTTGTCAAAGGCAATCTTTGCTTCTACCCTAGCCTGTAATATTATTTCCCTGGCTTCCTTTTTAGTTTTAGCAGTTTTTATTCTGCTCTCTATTTCTTTTCGCCTTTTACTTGCTTGCATCGCTTTTTCAAGCTTATCAGGTGCCATTTCCATAAGCATCGCTCTTTCTTCTGCTGTAATATTTTCACCTCTTGCAATCTTTTTAGCAATTTTATCTGCAATTATATCATCTCTAATCTTCTTACTCATCATATCTCCTATATTTCCACCATTATCTACTTTTTTATCCTTATTTTGTTTTATATTAAATCCAAATATATTTTGTCCCGATGTAATTGTCTTACTATTCCAAGGTTTAAATCCTATATTTCGTTTGTTATTTTGCATAAGATTGTTAAATTTAAATTGACTCCCTGTTATTCTCATATGATCAACCCCCTTCTCCTATCCTATAAATTATATATCGGCAGGAAAAGAATATAGGTTAAATTTGAACACTAGTTGATTTTAAGAAGTCTATAGAACTTTTATAGAAAATGAAATATTATGAAATCTATACCTGTTTTCAAAGCAAATAAATAAAGCCTATCCCTTATTATAAAGAATAGACTTTATTGCATCAATATTAGTTTTACATTCTTTTAGATATAATCCACATCTAAGTTAAACACTATAGCCTTTTGTCCTAATAATTTGTCTTGAGACTTTCCAACGAAATCATCACCAAACATTGAATATAGCTCACCTGATATAGTAAGTTCAGGAAGTCGTCCTAATAATTTTTCTCCATCAGTTAAGAATGCTAATTGAACAGGTGTCCCAAATACTCCTTCTTGGGTAAAATCTCCACCGGAAGCTATTAGAACTGCTATGCCCAGCTGCCCATTTAGTAATTCCTTTAAAGTTTTATCGCTAGATTTTACAACAAGATTTCTAGGTGCCAAAGAGGGAACCTTATCATATTCTGCTGATGCACTTCCTGTAAGCGGTAAGTTAAATTGTGATGCAGTTTTTTTATCTGTATATGGGGTTATTATTCTTCCATTTTCAATTAAAGTATATTTATAGTCAGGATTTACTACACCCTCTGCATCAAAAAACTCAACTCCCGATAACTCTTCTTCCTCTGCACTTTGATATAATGTAAATTTATCGCTGAATTTTTTCTCTCCTATGAAATCCTTAAACAATGAAGCACCTGTGCCCACCTTATATCCGTTCATTTCCTCTACTACCTTCATTAAAGTAAGTCCATCATCTGCTATAAAGACTACAGGCCGTTTTCCTTTAGAAGGTAGCTCAATCTTGTTCTTATAAGCTGTTAGCATTCCCCTTATATTGTTTAAAATCTTATCTCTGCTATATTCCCTATCTATATAGGTTGAAAGAGCATCAAATACATTCACCGAATTCTTTTCTTTTATTACAATTGATGCTACAACTACTCTATCTATATGAGTTAAATCGATCCCCTTATTATTTATCAATTTAGTTTCAAAATCTTTGATATAGATATTATTTGAAAAAATGAAGTCTGGAAATTCTTTCTTTAATATTTCAAGTAATTCTTCTACTTCTTTTACAAATTCCTCATGAGACAATGTTTCTTTTCTATAGTCTACTTTTTTCACAAGATTAGTGGATGGCTCGTAAGGGTACGGTATTTCAAGCCTTAAATTCTCAATTGCTCTTTTTTCCAGCTCAAGTTCATCTACTTTTCCCACAGCTCCTGCGATACCAACAAATCCATTTTCATATACTCTAAACCCTGTTTTAGTAATATCTTTTTTCCTTACAGATTTTATATTTGATTGAAGAATATTTATACTTATTTCCTTTAAATTCTTAATATATTTTTCTTTAATCATAGAAATCCCTCCTCACTGTACCGTAATATTTTTTACCCTAATATAAGGACCTCCCATACCTACTGGAAGTGGCCATTGTTCAAATTTTCCGCAACCTCCCAATGAGAAAGAAAGAATTTCTATTTCTTTTGAGATGCCATCTATTTCATATAAAGTCTCCATTACATTTCCACTAATAACTGCAACATTTACAGGCTCTGCAATCTTTCCGTCTCTTATCATATAAGCGATACTAGGTGCCATGGTAAATGTAGACATACCTGAACCATGTTTTATATCTTCAACTAATATACCTTCTTCTACCTCTGAGATAAGTTCTTCTTTAGTTTCATCTCCAGCTTCAATATAAGTGGTAGTCATTCTCACTATAGGTTCAAACTCAAAATTCAACGCTCTTGCATTACCTGTTGTATTCTCTTTAAGAGATTCAGCTGTTACACTACTATGAAGCCTGCCTGAAAGAATTCCATCTTTAATTAAATAAGTTTTATTATGCTTAGTACCTTCATCATCAAAAGGAACAAATCCACTTCCTGGAATATCTCCCCTATCAACTATAGATAGATTATCTACTCCTACTTTTTTACCAATAGTCCATTCTTTCATCATGGTTTCATCTCCAACCATAAAATCTGCTTCAGATTTATGTCCAAAGCTTTCATGAGTGAATACTCCCGTTGCAATAGGTGAGAATATAACAGTGTATTTACCTGGATTAATAGGCTTAGCACCTTTAGTATAAATAATATCTTTATCTATCTTATCTTTAAGTTTCTCATGCAATGCTTTAAGTTCATTAAAATCTATAGTAGTCTTATCATAGCTACTATCTAGAGTCTTGCCATCTACATTTAGAGAATATCTGAATGCAACAGCACATGTCTGATAATCAAATTTTAAATCCGCACCTTTGCTTGAAAAAAACTGTTTTGTAGTTTTATGGTCAATATATATTGCCCTCCACATTTTTATTTCTTGTGTATCCTCTATAATTGAAAAATATGACTTCAAAAGATTAAGTTTTTCCTCTTGGCTTATATTTAATATATCATTTTCTTTAAATTGTAGAAATTCTCCCGTATTAATCTCAAATTTTTCAACTACAGGATTTTCATTAATTTTTTTATTTTCCTTAGCCATAAGTGCAAGTTTATTTATTTCTTCCTGAATATTATCTGTATCTGTAGTTGAACTGTAGTACCACCTTTGTCCATCAAATATTCTAATGAATCCCCCTTTATGATTTCTTCTTAGATTTTGTCTTAGCTCCCCATTTTGGTAGGTAATTTCACTGATAGAAGTATCTTCTAATCTTACATCTGTATAAAGATTCTCTGGAAAAATATACATCTAATCCCTCCCTAAAGTCTATAGTTGATTAAATATTACCAATATTACAAAATATTGTCAACGTACATTCTCTATGATCCCAGCTGTTGATATCATACCTTGACGCCTTATAAATTATATATCAATAGAAAATAGAATATGCTACATCGATTATGTATTATTGCTACTCTTCCCCATAAGATATATAATAATCTTGAAAGGAGCGTGTTTCTTATGCTTGCAATTAGTTGTGAAGAAATGAAAGCTATGGACTTCTACGCCATAGAGAAAATTGGCATTCCCAGCATAGTTCTAATGGAGAATGCTGCTCTCAGAGTAATAGATAATATTGATTTAGATAGGATGAACAGTATTACCCTAATATGCGGAGTTGGGAATAACGGTGGAGATGGTCTGGCTATAGCTCGTCATCTTATAATAAATAGAAAAAATGTGGATTTATTTATTGTTGGTAATTTAGACAAAGGAACCAAGGACTTTAACATTAATTTAAATATACTTAAAAACATGGAGCTAAAATTTATTCATATAACTGGAGAAAAAGAGCTAGAAATTCTTAAAAAATCCTTAGTAAAAAATGATTTAACTATAGATTCAATATTCGGAATTGGACTAACTAGAGATGTTGAAGATATTTATAAAGAGGTAATTTCTTTAATCAATCATTATTCGAATAATATTCTTTCAGTTGATATTCCTTCTGGGTTAGATGGAGATACAGGAGAAATCCTTGGCATTTCTGTTAAATCAAATAAGACTATTACCTTCCACCTAATTAAAAAAGGATTATTAGAATCTAAAGAATATACTGGAGAAATAATAGTGGAACCTATTGGAATACCTGAAAAGGTTACTAAGGTTATATTAGAAAGGATGGATTAATCCATCCTTTCAATTTGTAATCTCAATTTGACACATCTTCATCGCATTTAAGGCATTTTGGTGGCTTTCGGGAGTCACTCCTGCACAGCACTTTGCATCTACTGATATTTTCACCTCTGGTAGAAATGCCTTGATTAGAAGTGCATTGGAAATTACACAAATGTCAGTACAAAGACCTATTAGCTCTATTCCTTCTATTTTGTCTTTTTTATCTATTTCTATCAATTCTTGGACTAGTTCCTTTGAACAAAAGGTATCTTTATTATAAATATTAGTCTGAGCATCTTCGATTAATTCTTGAATATTTTTATGTAATTCCCATCCAGGTGTACCCTCTATACAATGCTCTACAGGCAACTTTTTTCCTTCTTGAGTAGATAAATAATCCTTGTTATGAGTATCCTTTGTATATATTACCTTACCTTTAAATTTCTTTATTTTTTGAATTACATTTGGGACAATATTAACTGCCTCTTTTGTACCTAATGCCCCATCTATAAAATCATTTTGCATATCGACAACAATTAATACCTTGTTCATTTTATTTTCCTTCCTTTCTATCTATTTTAATCTTTAGATATATGAACATCCACCAATTAACATACCAAATGCAATTGTAATAGCAGCCATTATTAAAGTTGCCCTACAAAAATTTTGTAAGTTTTTATTTGTTCCACTGCTAAATGCCCATAAAACATACATTAATATATTTAGGATGGGAACAGCAAGTATAATTAGTACCCCTATCCATTCTCCAATAGTCATTACATTATCATTATTCTTAGACTCTGGACTCTCCCAAGGTTTATTATAATCCTGAGACAAATTCTTCTCCCCCTTACCCCATTTTATTAAGCCTATTTAATCTATTCTATATAAATTTAAAAATTCCTTCTTTTTTCCTATATTTTTTACATATAAAAAGGATGGAGTAATCCATCCTTCTATATACCTATCTTATCTAATTCATCTAATTTATATTGTTTTATTATATTCATTAACTTTATAGGATATCCAGAATCTGTTGCATATCCTGCCCTTCTTAATGCCCAAGCTCCTTGAGTACTATTATGCATCACTTCTCTAAAAATACCATATCTCTCAGCTTTGAGAAGCAACTCTTTATGGTTTGCCCAACTTTCATTGATATTGTTATAAGCTCTAAATTCAGCATCAATTCTAAATTTAGTTCCGTTATATTCTTCCCATGTATTGGATATAACAGATCCCGCTGTTCCTTTTCCTTTAATTCCAAAGAGATTATTAGAAAATTTACCAGTATACTTATCTACAGGTACAGATTGTCCCCATCCTGTTTCTAGTATAGCTTGTGCCGTTTGTAACGAAGCAGACATTCCTGTATTCTTCCAAGATTCCTTTGCTAAATTAGATGCCACTCCTAAAAACTTATCTTTAGCAACAATTGGTTTTGGTCCATAAACTTTTCCCAAGTAAATTTTGATTGGAATTTCTTCACTCTCAATAGTTTTACCATTATACAAGCCCATGGCTTTAATATGACTATAACCTAACATTTCTTTAGTAGGTACAAATTTATATTCTACAGAAGGATTTTGCCCAGACCCTAAGACCTTTTTTGTTCCTTTAGCTGGGTTTATTAGGATATAATCCACACTAGCTATTCCAACATTACTCAATGCTTTTAATTTTACTTCTGATGTAATTACTTGTTTTGGTCCCACGCCTTCTAGAATTAAATTAGGCTTTCCAGATAATTTAACCGTGATACCTTGTGTCTGATGAATTATTCCTAAAGTATCTTTTACTCTAACTAGAAGTTCCTTAGTACCTGAATACTCTGGACCTGGAAACCATTTATAACTTCCATAACCTTGCTTTTTAAGTACTTCTTCTACTCCAGTATTTGGATCTCTTAGGATATATTCTGTTTCAGTAACATTAAAATTCCTAGTGGCAGATAGATTAACTGGTTTATTTATGGTCATATCCTTTGTAATCCCTGAGAATCCTAATTTATATGGAACTTGGACTTTAACATTAATGTATTCGCTAGAATAACCTTTATTATTCTCATCATACGCAATGACTTTAATTGAATAATTTCCACTTTCATCTACCATAGGCGACCAATTATATGGTCCCCATGGATCTAACTCCGTTGTTAAATTGGTTTTATTTTTATTCAAATTAATTATTTCATATTTTACATAAGATGCCAAAAAATTAATATTAGCGGATAAAGATATATTGCCATCTATCACTTGTCCATTTTTTACTCCATTTAAGGATATACTAGGTAATATATCAATATTTACAATTATAGAATCACCTGAAAGAAAATTCCCTCTATTATCATAAATAGCAGCTACAAGAATCTTCTTTCCGTTATCATCTAAACTTGGTAACCATGTATATTTTCCTGTCAAATTACTTCCTCTAGCTATAACTTTTCCCCTAGCAGTTTTAGGATCTAATAGCAAATATTTTATTTCTACACCATTTTTAGGCATACTATTAGACGCTTTAATTTGTAAATCCATTTTTCCCTTAACAGCTTGTCCTGAATTAACTGTCGAAATCTTTTCTTGAAAAAAAGTCTGAAAACTGGATTTGATTTTAGAGCTTACTTTGACAGCACTGTTAGTACCATCCCATTCGATACCAACACCTAAGGCAGTACCTACCAATCGTAGTGGTGCATAGGTGCTACCATTTATTATTATAGGTGGAGTATCCGATAAAAAATATCTTTCGTCTCCATCTATATATTGTACTAAATAACTATCTATCCTCAAAACTATTGTTTTATTATCTTTTTCAATTTTAACAGTCTTATCATCATTGTTCCAAGTAACCTTTGCTCCTAATTCTTCTGATATAAAACGTACAGGCACTAAAGTTCTGCCGTTTCTCACTGCTGGAGCTGCTGAAGAAGATATATCCCTCCCGTCTATTATTAATTTAATAGTGCTTGCAGCTAATGACTTATTATCTACAGCTCCCAGTATCAATAGTATCATTAGAATAACAACCATTTTTATGTTAAATATGCCTTTTCTTATTTTCATTTTTTCTCCCTTCTTCCTCAATCATATATAGCCTATTTTATTTCTTCAAAAGCCATTTTAGGTTGATTGCAAGTAGGACATTTCCACTCCTCTGGCAAATCTTCAAAAGCAGTATTAGGCACTATATCATGTAACTTATCTCCTCTTTCAGGTCTATAGGTATAACCACATACTGTACATTTATAATCTTTCATATTATCATCTCCATTATTATTCTTATATCCATTATTACATATATTCAAGTATTTACATATCTTATTCTAATGAGGTTATTCTATGAAGCCCTTTTCTTTCATCTTATGAGCATTATTAAACAGTGCCATTCCCGTCTTCATTCTCTTAAAATTGAATTTTTCGTAAAAAGATTCTTTCCCAGGTGAAGCATATAAAATACAATTGCAATTGGGAACTCCTTCTAAAATCTTATTCATAATAATTCTTCCTATACTTTTTCCTTGATATTCAGGGGATACTGCTATATCATAAATTGCAGCTTGATAGACTCCATCGGAAATTGTACGGCCAAATCCAATTAACTTCTCTTCATCAAAAACGAATACAACTCTATAGCTATTTTCAAAAGCCTTCTTATGAATATCTCTGTCATAATTAGCCATTCCAACTGCTTTCAATATCTCAACTACATTTTCCCACTCTATATTTGAGCAATCATACTGAAATCTGAATTTCATTCACTTTGCCTCCTGAAAACCTTAAATTAATAATATTTTAATGATAAAACTAACATTTGGAATATTGCTCACACCATATCATATGATCATTAACCATACCTATGGCTTGCATGAAAGCATAGCAAATTGTTGATCCCACAAATTTAAATCCATGAGCATATAAATCTTTACTTATAGCATCAGAAAGCTCTGTTGTCGTAGGTACTTGGGATAATTCTGTCCATGTATTTGTTATTGGACGATTATTGATGAATCTCCAAATATAACTATCAAAAGAACCATACTCTTCTTGAATACGCAAAAATGCTTGTGCATTACTTACTAGGGCATTTATCTTAGCTTTATTACGAATAATACCTGGGTTGAGCAATAACTGTTCCTTTTTCTCTATGCTATATTCAGCAATTATTTTAGGATTGAAACCATCGAAGGCTGTACGCATTGATTCTCTTTTATTTAGAACTGTAGTCCAACTTAATCCTGCTTGCATACCTTCTAATATAATCATTTCAAACAATAGATTATCATCATGAACTGGTTTACCCCATTCTTTATCGTGATATTCAATGTCTAAATCTTTTGTTGCCCATGGACATTTCTTGACTTCCATATAAATTCTCCTTATATTAAATTATTCTTAATCATTATCATACTAAGACGCTCTTCCATTCATCTTCCTTAAATCCAACCAAAACATCATCTTCGCATATAACAATAGGTCTTTTAACAAGCATACCATCTGTTGCTAAAAGTATAATCTTTTCATCCTCGGACATATCCAACAACTTATCCTTTAAACCTAGTTCCTTATACAGATTGCCACTTGTATTAAAAAGTTTCTTAATAGGATATTTACTTTTAAATATCCACTCTCTTAACTCATTTTCAGTGGGACTGTTCTCCTTGATATTTCTTTCTTCATACTCTATATTATTTTCATCTAACCATTTTTTAGCCTTTTTACAGGTACTGCATTTTGGATAACATATAAATAAATATTTCATAAGATCCTTGTATGATATAGTCAACGACTAAAATCATACTCTCCTTTCTTTTTTATTAT
>NZ_CABSQO010000023.1:0-73554 GCF_902479755.1 uncultured Tissierella sp.
ATTTATGCTAAATAAATAAATTTAATCATTTGAAACATAACATAAAAATACCACAATATTTATCTTTAAAATAATGCGGTATCGAAATAAAATATTCGCAATATAGTAATATTAATATTATTACTATAGATACTCAGTTACTAGATCTGTAAAAAGAATACCTTCCAAATGATCTATTTCATGACAAAAGCATTTCGCTAAATCTCCTGTACCAGTCAATATAATTTCATCACCATTTTCATCTAATGCTTGTACTATTACTTTCGCAGGCCTCACTAATTTTCCTAATCTATCTGGGATACTCAAACATCCTTCTATTACTTCTTGAGCTCCTTCTTGATTAATTATCTTTGGATTTACTAATTTTATAAGTCCTTGTCCCATATCTATTACAACTAACCGCTTTAATATCCCGACTTGTGGTGCAGCTAATCCTCCGCCATTTTCTATACTATACAGCGTATCTGCCATATCATTTAGTATTTGTCTTATTTTATCATCTAT
Organism: uncultured Tissierella sp.; assembly: GCF_902479755.1. Lineage (NCBI taxonomy): Bacteria > Bacillati > Bacillota > Tissierellia > Tissierellales > Tissierellaceae > Tissierella > uncultured Tissierella sp. The sequence continues at coordinate 505 of NZ_CABSQO010000023.1, forward strand.
TACCTCAACTACTTTACTCTTCTTTCTCAATATTTCATCATCAAAAAATCTAATCTGCCTTAATGCCATTTAAATTACACCTCTGCTTTGTCGTGATCTTGATTTTCTTTCGCTATCTTCAAAAAGAAAAATATCCTCTATAGAGCAATTAAATACTTTAGAAATATCATAGGCTAACCATATAGATGGTTCAAATTTTTCTGTTTCTATAGAGTTAATTGCTTGTCTTGATACACCTACAAGTTCTCCTAATTGTTCTTGCGTTAATTTGAAAATTTCACGAAACTCTTTTAATCTATTCTTCATTAATTATCCTCCTGTAATGTTAACCTTACATTACTAGTATATTATTATTACATTCTTATGTCAAGTTAACCTTACATAACATATAATGAATACTTTGAATTTTCAAGATTAAAACTCTGGCTTTTCATTTTTACCATATCATTTCTAAAAAATAATAATTAATATTTTCTAACTATCTCTCATATTCGATTATTGCACCCTTTACTTTCCCAATTAGAATTTAAAGGGGATGTACTTTTCATAACCATATAACAAAAAAATAAAAAGTAAGGTCCGTAATGGATTCAAACAATATGTCTATATTCATAAAAATCCATTACGGACCTTATGAAAGGAGAACATATTTTTCTTACAGTGAAAACTGAAAGTTGAATTCTATTTACGAACCTTACATAATTATTATGTGAAGAATCCAGAATATTATACATTTTATTTTTAATGTTTTTCATAAAATCATTAAAATAATTTCAAACCTTATATCTAAAAATCTTAGCCATATACTCGAGAATAATAATTAACACTTTACATCTATTACTCATATGCTATTATGAGGTTATTACTCTCACTTAAATAGGAGGTGTTTTTATGGGTGAATCACTAGGCTGCAGAAGAGAGTGCGATAATAATAATTTTCTACTATTCTTCTTTATAATATTAATAATCATTTTCTGCTTCTGCGATAATGATTTCTTTGGTGGCTTTTTTGGTAGAGGAAGATGCTAAGCCATCTCACTAATCGGGGCTTCTTGTCCCCGATTTTTCTTTTTAAATTTTCTTTCTGCCTAATTATTTTAGCTATCCTTTATTATTCCTAAACAAATACTTTTATTTATATTAAATGTATTATCTAGTATAAAACTATAGATGGACAAGAGTAAATAATTTAAATAAAAAATTAAGAATAAGATGAAATAAATTTTAATTAGTGTATAATATATGTAAGTGCACTAATTAAATTTATTAGCAGAATTTTATATAAATCTATAAGAGGGGGAAAGTATAATGAATAAACCAATATTATCAGCACATTTTGAATCAAGAAAACCATCAGATGTTCGTTTAGCTCAAATGAAATATGACGAACGTCAAGTAAAACCTGAAGCAGTAATAAACGTTGGAATAGGAAACGTATCTTTACCGACAAATCCAGCTATGCAAAAAAGAATGTTTGAGCTTAATTCATCTGAAAGTCCATTTGCAAATGGAGTTATTAGATATTCAGGAACAGCAGGTACTGTTGAAGCACAGAATGCTTTTAAGAATATCTTAAAGAGTGAAGGATTTGACACAAGCAATCTTTATGTTCAAATAACAGATGGTGGTTCATCAGGTATGGAATTATTACTTCTAGGGGTTTGTGGACCAGCTGGAACTGATGAAAGACCTCTTATGATGATTGATCCTGCTTATACAAACTATATTTCATTTGCAGAGAGAATTGGCCGTAAAACTGCAACTATAAAACGTCATATGGGTGAAGATGGAAAATTCAATTTACCAAATATGAATGAAGTTGAAGAAATGATAAAAGCAAATAATCCAGGGGCACTTTTAGTGATTCCTTATGATAATCCAACAGGACAATATTACACATATGATATTTTAAAAGATCTTGCTAAACTATGTGTTAAGTATAATATGTGGATGGTAAGCGATGAAGCTTATCGTGAATTATATTATAATGAAGAGGAAAAACTTGTAAGTATTTGGGGACTAACAGATGCAGATGTTCCAGGAATTGAAGGAAGAAGAATTAGTATTGAAACAGCATCAAAAGTATGGAATGCATGCGGTTTAAGAATAGGTGCAGTAATTACGGATAATCCAGAATTTAACAATCGTTCTGTTGCAGAATATACAGCTAATCTTTGTGCTAATGTAATTGGCCAATATATTTTCGGAGCATTAGCACATGAAAGTAAAGAAAGTATCCTTGGATGGTGTAAACAACAAAGAGATTATTATAAAGATCAAATAGTAAAAGTTTACAATGGTCTTAAAGAACAAGAACCAGGTCTTATTGTTTCAAGTCCAGATGCATCAATTTATTCAGTAATCGATGTAAGAAACGTTGTAAAGCCAGGATTTGATTCAATTGAGTTCGTTCTATATTGTGCAGGACAAGGCTCCGTTGAAATGGATGGAGTTGAAACAACTCTTCTTGTAGCACCAATGAAAGGTTTCTATGATGTTAAGAATGATGAAGAGAATCCAGGAAAAACTCAATTTAGAATTTCCTTTGTTGAATCACCTGAAAACATGGATAAAATTCCTGAACTTTTCGTTAAACTTTTAAGACAATATGAGGCACAAAGATAGTGCAAAATAGAAAAGTCTGCTAAAATTAGCAGACTTTTCTTATGCATGAATATTTATCTTCATTTAGATCCTTTGCTTTGATAGAACTTTGATTTCAGTTAACTTTTTTTTATTCTTAAGCAGAAATATAATAGAATTCCTATGAGGGTTAAGCTTAAGTATTCTATAAATTTAGATAGGGATAAAAATAAGATCTATGCCATTTTATTATTTAGCTTTAAATATCTTGCTAAATAATCCTACTTGTTTTTCTTCTGTTTTCTTTAACTTTTCTCTTAATTCTATATTTTCAAGAGTTTTTTCTTTAACCTTCATTTTAAGCTTAGCGTTTTCACATATAAGCACATCACGTTCCTTAGAGTTCAATTCATTTCTAAGCATTGCAACTTCATTTTTTAATTCCTCTATTACTTTAATATTCTTCTCTGAACCTTCATTAATATGATTAAACAATTTATCAAAAAATTCTTCCTCCAATGTCGTACTTATTTCCTTAGCTAATTGATATGTATCAAAATATATATTGTCATCAACTGGAACTACATCTGTCGTCTCCTGATTATTCATCATAATTTCTGGAGACTGTATTATAAGTTTTATCTGTTTATTAGTAAAACCTTTATCCTGTAAAGTCTTTATATATTGTATTAATTCAATCTCTTTATATGTAAAATATCTATGGTTCGAATTATTTCTAGGAACCTCAATTTCAAATTCTTTTTCATAATATCTTAAAACATGTGGAGCATATCCGGTAATCTCAGATACTTCTGATATAGTATATTCATGATTTAAATCTAACATAATAAATCCCCCTCAAATCCAATCTACTACTATATAATTCTCCAAATAATTTTTAATTCCTCTAATTTTTGAAAAACTTTTTCATACAAATTCCCCTAAAATAAAACAATTAAAAACATAATTGTATATAATATAATAAAATCTTCTAATAAAGTATACTTAATAAATCTTTTATTGGTCATTGCATAAGCGACTTGCACAGAATCAAAGATTAAGGAAGGTTCTCAATTCTAAAATGTTAAAGTAATACTTTCCTATTCATTATAAAAAAATGGCTGAATTATCAGCCATTTTTTATATTATATATTTAAATTATCTTCTAAAAATCCTACTAAAAGTTTTGTACAATTAATTATATCATTCTTAGATGCCATTTCTACAGTAGAGTGAACATATCTAGTAGGTACAGAAATTACTCCTGATGGAACTCCTCCTTTATTGATATGAATAGCTCCTGAATCTGTACCTCCAAATTCTAATACTTCCATTTGATAAGGAATTCCATTATTTTTAGATATAGAAACAAGTAAATCTTTTACTTTTGGATGACAAATAATAGAATTATCTTTTACCTTAATGGCTGCTCCTTTATTTAATCCTATTGCAAATCTTCTTGCCTTAGGCGTGTCGCCATTACTAGTTACATCCAAAGCTATACCTACATCAGGATCAACTCTATATGCCGCAGTCTTAGCTCCTCTAAGGCCTACTTCTTCTTGAACTGAAAAAACAAAATATAGATCATTAACTGGATTGTTTATAGATTTTAGAGCTTCAATAGCAATGAAACATCCTACTCTATCATCTAAATAAGGAGTAAATACAACATTCTCATTTTCCACATATTCTGATTTATATATACAAATATCACCTATACTTATCTTTTCTTCTGCTTCTTCTTTACTAAAAGCACCAATATCTATATACATATTTTCTAGTTTTAATTTGGATATATCATCTACAGGTTCAGCATAAATAACTCCAATAGTTCCATTTTCAAATATAACCTGTTGGCTTATGGAAACAGTAGGAGAAATTCCACCTATATTTGTAAATCTTAAAAACCCTTTCTCGTCTATATCAATTACCATAAGTCCGATTTGGTCCATGTGAGCAGAAATCATGATTTTTTTCCCGTTACCTTTTTTTCTAGCAATTAAATTACCTAATGCATCTACGAAGGTCTCATCTACAAAATCCTTGATCTCATTTATAATGTATTCTCTTATTAATTTTTCATTGCTTGCTGGACCATAGATTCCAGCTAGCTCTTTTAATAAGTTAAAGTTTATATTCATTATAATTCCTCCCTTTCAAATTCAGATAAAATTGCCTTTAGAAGTAAATAAGTATTATCATAGTCATTTTTACTCATTACAGATGCTGGTGAATGTATATACCTACAAGGTACCGATATAGTAGTGGTTATTGAGCCTTCCTTAGTAGTATGAATTTTTCCAGAATCATTTCCTCCCATAGAAGTTTTTCTATATTGATATGGAATATTATTCTTTTCTGCAATACTAACTATTTTTTTTCTAAATTCATGATTAAATACTGTTGTTCTATCTATTAAAGATATTGCAGGTCCCTTGTTAAGATAAGTAGGAACTAAATGTGTATCAAGCTTTGGCATATCATAACATAGTGTTCCTTCTAAAACTATTGAAATATCTGGATTAACTTCATAAGCAGCTGGTCCAGCCCCAACTAGTCCTACTTCCTCCATTACTGTAAAAACTGCATAGAAACTAACATCTTTTACCTCTTTAATTAAATTAACTAACATTGAACATCCAACCCTATTGTCAAGTGCTTTTGCCTTAACTAGACTTTCACCAAACTCTACATAATCAGACGCAAAGGATACATAATCACCTATACTAACTAATTTTTCAGCTTCTTCTTTAGATTTAGCACCTATATCTATATATAGTTCATCTATAGATAAAGCTCTCATCCACTCTTCCCTTTTTTGCAAGTGAATTGGCTTTGCACCGATTACACCCATAATTTTATCTTTTCCAACTAAAACAGGCTTTGATACTAAAATTCTCTTATCTATTCCACCTACTGTAGTAAATTTAAGTAGACCCATATTATCAATCTCTTTAACAAGTAATCCAACTTCATCCATGTGTGCAGTAACCATTAATGTTTTATTAGTATCCTTACCTTTTTTATATGCAATAATATTCCCTATTCTATCTATCTTAAAACTGTCAACATAATCTTTTATCTCAGAGATTATAAAATCCCTAACTTCTTTTTCATTACCAGATACTCCTGGTAATTCTGTTAGTTGTTTTAGTAGCATAATAATCCCTCCAAATTCTCATTTGAAATAGAAGCGATAAAGAATGCCAATAATTTAGCAGTATGCTTTATATCTACCATATCTATCACCTCAACAGATGTATGCATATATCTTAGTGGTATAGATAAAACTAAGGAAGGAATTCCTTCTTTAGTTATTTGCATAGCCCTTGCATCAGTACCAGTTGGCCCTGGAGATATTTCCATTTGAAATGGAATATTATATTCTCCAGCTATTTCAGTAAGTCTCTTTCTTAATGTAGGATGAATATTCCCTCCTAATGTAATGCCAGGTCCTTTTCCTAGCTCTATTGAATCAGACTTAGAAAGTTCAGGAGTTGTCCCAAATCCAACATCTACAGCAATACCTATATCTGGATTAATCTTATAAGAACTAACTAATGCTCCTGCCATACTAACTTCTTCTTGAACTGTAGAAACAAAGTATACATCAGCTTCATGTTTCATCTTGCTCAACTCTTTAACACACTCATAAATAGCCGCTATTCCTGCCCTATCATCTAAAGCTTTTGCTGCTATTCTTGTCCCTTGTAAATTAGCCATTGTTCTTCTAATGGTTATGGAATCCCCTACACTTACAAGTTCATTCACTTTTTCTTTTGAATATCCAATGTCTATAATCATATCTTCCATTTTTATAGCCTTATCATGTTCAGATACTTCCTGTAAATGAGGTGGTTTAGAGCCTATAACACCAAAAATGTCTTCCTTACCATGTACAATAACTTCTTGACCTAATATAGTCCTAGGATCAAATCCACCTATATTAGTAAACCTAATGAATCCGTTTTCTTCAACATCTTTTACCATAAGACCAATTTCATCCATATGAGCTGCAATCATTATTTTTACATTATTTTCATCAGATGATCCTTTTTTCAGTGCTACAATGTTTCCAAGCTTATCTACTGTAATATCATCAGTAAATTCGTTAAAAGCTGAGACTATTGTATCTTTTAAAGTATGCTCATATCCTGAAACACCTTTATTATTACACAACAGTTCTAAAAATATTTTGTTATCCAAATTTATGCCCTCCTTTATTTGATAATTTTATTTAATAATTAAATTATTTTTTCATAGAAAAAAGTTCTTGCTGCCTTTAACTTATGTTTTTCAGGCATAATTATTTGTTCTGTACTTCCCACGAACAATATTCCATTATCATTCAAAGAATTATAAAATTTAGAATATAAAAGTTCTTTTGCATCCTCAGTAAAATAAATCATTACATTACGACAAGTTATTAAATCTATATTTGAAGGAAATCTATCTTTTAATAAATCCATTTTCTTATATTCAACACATTTTTTAATATCTTCTGATATTCTATATGAACCTTCAATTTTACTAAAATATTTTTCTTTAAAACCTCGTGGTAAATTTGCTAGTGACTTTTCACTATAAAGTCCCAACTTTGCTTTACTCATGGCTTCTTCATCAATATCTGTTGCTAATACCTTTATATCCTTTAAAGGAAAAAAATTAGATAACATCATAACTAAAGAATAAGGCTCTTCTCCAGTTGAGCAAGCTGCACTCCAAATTTTTAATCCTCTTTTATTCTTTGCCATTAAAGAAGGAATGATATCTTTTTCTAGCACATCCCATTGAGATGGATTGCGATAAAATTCAGAAACATTTATTGTTAAATAGTTAATAAACTGTTCTAGAAGATCCCTATTATTTTTTAATCCAATAAAATAATCATCAAAATCTTTAAAACTATTTCTAGTTAGAAGAGATGATATTCTTCTCTTCATTTGTTTTTCTTTATAATAGTTCAAGTCTATATTTATTAGTTCATTCACATTTTTCTTGAATATTTCATACTTGTCCATTTTTACCTCCCAAAATTGTTTAAGCAAAAATGCAATATAGGGCCTCAATGTAATTATATTACATCAAAACCCTTAATATTTTTCAATTTATTAATTTTTATCTACAATATCTCCAATAGTTACTTCTGGTTCTTCATTTAAGATAATATTTTCTTCAACAACATCATTTGTTTCTATAGCATCTTTTAAACTTAGGCTAATTTTCCTATCTTCTTCATTAATATCAATAACTTTTACATTAATTTTTTCGCCTACTTTTAATACATCTGAAGGCTTATTAATATGTTCTTTAGATATCTGTGAAACATGAAGTAATCCATCTACTCCCTCTTTTACTCTAACAAATGCTCCAAAATCTAATAGATTGACAACTGTTCCTTCAACTATATCTCCCACATTTATATTTTTAGAAAAAGCAGACCATGGCTCCTCAATGGTTTGTTTTAATCCTAAAGAAATTCTATTTTTTTCTTTATCAAGAGATAATACTCTAACTAAAACTTTTTGACCTTCTTTAACAACATTTGATGGATGTTTTACTCTATTCCAAGATAAGTCTGATATATGAATTAACCCATCAACTCCCCCTAGATCTACGAATGCTCCAAAATCAGTTAATCTTTGCACAACACCTTCTACTATTTGATCCACTTCAAGGTTTGCCCATAATTCTTTTCTTCTATTATTTAATTCTTCTCTTTCTACTTCTTTTCTAGATAATATAACTCTCTTCTTCTCTTTATCAAAATCAATAATCTTAGCCACTAAAGTCTTGCCTTTATATACACCTAAATCAGATACAAAATTAGTAGAAACTTGAGAAGCAGGCATAAATCCACTAACTCCATGTACTAGTACAGAAAGTCCACCTTTAATGCTATTTAAAACCTTACATTCAACTCTTTCTTTATCATTAAATAGTTTTTCAATAATATCCCAATTTTTAAAATCATTTACTCTCTTTGCAGAAAGTACGACATTTCCTTCACCATCATCCAGCTTTACCACATAAACATCTATTTCATCTCCAACTTTATATAAGTCCTTTGGTTTTACATCTGGATCATTAGACAACTCTTCTCTATTAACAATGCCGTCAGACTTATAATTTATATTGACCATAACCTCATTATTGGTAACATAAATTACTTCACCCTTCAGCACATCTCCCCTATGAATCCTAGTAAAAGAATTTTCAATTGCCTCCATCATTTCATTGTTGTTAATATTGTCCATTATTTCAACTACCTCCTTAATTATCCAATCAGGTGTAGAAGCACCTGCTGTTATTCCTATTTTATTAAATTTTGATAGCATTTGTAAAGGTAATTCTTTTGAAGTTTCAATATGATATACATTATTGCAATACTTTTTACTAATTTCTACCAGCTTATTTGTATTTGAACTATGATATCCACCTATTACAATCATAGCATCTACCTTGCTTGCTACTTCTTTACAAGATTCCTGCCGAAGATTAGTAGCATTGCAAATTGTATTAAATATTTTTACTTCATTACCTTTTTCATTGATTAGCTTTGATATAGTTTCGAATTTTTCCTGTGTATTTGTAGTTTGAGAAACTATACATATTTTATCCATCTTAGGCAAATTTGTTGCCTCTTCTAAAGAATTTACAATAAATGCCTTATCATTGCACCATCCATTTATCCCTATTACCTCTGGATGGTCTGGATCTCCAATTATTACTATATTATATCCTTGATTTTGATATTCTTCAACCCTCTTATGCACAGATCTCACATAAGGACAAGTACTATCAATGATATCTAAATTCATCTTATTAATTTTATCAATAACGGATTTACTTACACCATGAGATCTAATAATAATCCTACTATCTTGGATTCCTTCTATATTATCAATTGTTTTTAAGCCCTTTTCTTCAAATTTTTTTACCACTTGAGAATTATGAATCAAGGGACCAAGTGAATAAATGTCCTTATTAGAACTTAAAAGTTCATCACTTGCAATGTCCACCGCTCTCTTCACACCAAAACAAAATCCAGCATTATCAGCTATAATTATTTCCACTATATTCCCTCCTCTTTATTCTTAATTGAATATATTGATTGCAGAATGTCTTTACTAAGTAAACGATAATCTTCAGTGGTTAATTTTTTATCATAGCTATGGGAGAAGTCAATAGGTTTACCAAAGCTAATTTTTATCTTACTAAAAAGCTTAAAACTCCCCTCAATGTAGACAGGTAAAACTGGTGACCGGGCTTTTATACTTATCAATGCAATTCCAGGTTTTGCATTTTCTATATTAGCTTCTTTAACCCTAGTTCCTTCTGGAAAAATTCCTAAAACTCCTTCTTTTTTAAGAACCTTTAATGAGTTTTTTATTGCAGATAAATCTGATTCTTCACGATCTACAGGAAATGTTCCCATTTTATTTAATATATAAGATAGTATCTTACTCTTGAAAATTTGTTTTTTTGCCATCCAGCAGACTTGTCTTGGAAATACAATAGATATAAGAATGGGATCTAAATTATTTATATGATTAGAACACAATACTAGTCTTCCTTCTTTAGTTATATTCTCTTTCCCATGCACCTCTATTCTATATAATAATCTAAAAATTACACTTGCTATTAATTTTGCTACATTATAAAGATACATATTACTACCCCCTTTTAACTATAGATATAATATCCTTTACACACTCATCTATAGTTTTGTTGGTGGTATCAAGTCTATAGGCATCTTTGCTTTCCGTTAAGGGAGCAATTTCTCTAGTACTATCTATCCTATCTCTATTTTCTATTTCTTCCTTTATCTGTTCATAGGATATTCCACCTTCTCCTTTTTCTAGTAATTCTTTATACCTTCTACATGCTCTCTCTTCAACACTTGCTGTAAGAAAAAACTTAAAATCTGCATCTGGCAAAACTACAGTACCTATATCCCTACCGTCCATAATGATTGACTTTGTTCTAGCTAATTCCTGTTGGATTTTAACCATACCTTCTCTTACCTCTTTGATCTGTGCAATAAAAGAAACATTCTTATTAATTATATTTTCTCTTATCTCTTTATCCACTTGAATATCATCAAGATAAATATGATTGTTTCTAAAATCAATAGAAGTATTTTTCATAGTATCAATAACATCATCTATTGATTCTGGATTTAACCCCAGCTTTAATACCTTTAGAGTTAAGGCTCTATACATCGCACCTGTATCTATATATTCAATAAATAAATCCTCTGCTACCTTTTTTGCAATAGTACTCTTACCAGCACCTGCTGGTCCATCTATGGCAATAGTGATATTTTTACCTAACATAGTATCCCTCGTTTCCAATTACAAAATAATAACCACCTCTGGGTGGCTTAGGCATTATTTGACAAATCAGGCCTTAAAATTTTCGCATCTCTCAAATAAATATGTTTAACTTCTTTTTGATTTATTATCGAGTTATAAAGCACCATTAGCCTAATGCATTTATCAAGACTTCCTTTAACATACATCTCATTAAAACACATCAACCCAGCATTTATGTAACCCAGCTCTCTAGCTGCCTTAGCAGGATAGACTTTATCTAAATCATTAGTACAAGAAAATATTATGCTAATAACCTTATCCCGATCTATATTATTCTCTTTTTCAATTTCAATTAATAACTCTCTAGTACCCTCTAGTATACTAGAAACTGAATTTTCAGGAACAGTGATAGCTCCTCTAATAGTTACAATATTCATAGCATCACTCCCTTAATAATTATATATTAAATTCTTGTGGTAAACAAGCTATTTTGGTTTAATTAGGAACAATATTTTAATGACTTATTAGCTTAATTAAAAGAGAAAGATAAGTCAAGCTATACATTACTTCCTGCTAAATATCCAGTAGAATAAGCAATTTGCAAATTATATCCTCCGGTTAAGGCATCTACATCAATAACTTCTCCCGCAAAATATAACCCAGAGACTTGCTTTGATTCCATTGTGGATGGATTTATTTCCTTAGTAGATACCCCTCCTGATGTAATTATAGCTTCCTCTATTGGTCTAAAGGATTTAAAAGTAAGAGGAAATTCTTTAATAGAGTTTAATAATTTTAGTCTTTCCTCTTTTGTAATTTGGTTTATTATTTTTTCAGGGTCCAAGTCTGATAAAAATAATATAATTGGTATCAATTTTTGAGGTAATAGATCATCTAAAGCATTTTTCATTTTTTTATTATTATTTAATTCAAAATCCCTTAGAATTCTATCATCTAATTTTTTATTATCTAAAGCAGGCTTTAAATCGATTGATAGACGAATTCCATCATTAATATATCTATACAAATGATTGCTCATAGAAAGAACTATAGGTCCTGAGATTCCATAATGAGTAAAAATCATTTCTCCAAATTCTTCATATATGTTTTTTTTCTTAGCATAGGCTGATAGTGTTATGTTTTTAAGAGATAATCCCTGTAAATCTTTAATCCAATTTTCCCTAACTTCCACAGGAACTAAAGATGGTCTTATTTTAGTAATACTATGACCTAGCCCTTCAGCAAAAATATATCCATCGCCTGTAGATCCAGTAGCGGGATATGATTTACCTCCTGTAGCAATAACTAGTTTATCAAAAATTGTTTCATCTTTATTAGTTCTTACAATAAACTTTTGATTTTTTATATCAATAGAATTCACTTTAGTATCTAGCAATAATTTGACATTATTAGCTGCTAAAAATTTTTGAAAAGCTTTAATAACATCTGAGGATTTATCACTTAATGGAAATACTCTATTCCCTCTCTCAACTTTTGTTTTTAATCCATACGATTCAAGTAGATTTACTATATCTCTATTTGTAAAACTATAAAAGCTACTATAAAGAAAGTTCCTATTTTTCATTACATTATCGAAAAAATCTTCAATAGGAGCATTATTAGTTATATTACATCTTCCCTTTCCAGTAATGAAAAGTTTCTTACCTATCCTTTCATTTTTCTCAATTAAAGTCACGTCTTTACCTCTAGAACCTGCGATGCCAGCAGCAATAATACCAGCTGGTCCAGCCCCTACTATACAAATTTTTTCTTTCATCTAGACAACTCCTTCAAATGGGATATATCATTTAAGGATGTTAGCACCCTATTGTAATCTCTAAATTCAATTATACTCAATGAAACATTTTTTAATGAAATGTTCTTATAGTGGGAAATATCAATATCTAATAGCCCTAAAATAAGCGCCTTCAATGTTGCACCATGTGACACCACAGCAATATTTTTACCTTTATTTTCATCAATAATATAATTTATATATTTCATAACCCTCTCTTGCAATATTTGAAGAGTTTCGGCACCTTTCATATTTAAGCTTTGAGGTTCTTTAAGCCAGATTGAATACTCAAAATTATATTTTTTCTGTATTTCCTCTATACTCAAACCTTCCCATGGGCCAAAATTTATTTCTCTAAGTAATTCGCTAGCTACCAAAGGCTTATGGATTATATCAGATATGATTTTAGCCGTAGTATATGCTCTCGACAAATCACTAGTATATATTATATCTATATCTTCATTTATTAACCTATTTCCTAAGCTAAGAGCTTGTTCTTTACCCAGGTCAGTTAATATAGTATTCTTTTGTCCTTGAATCATATTAAGCTTATTCCATTCGGATTGCCCATGTCTTATTAAAAATAATTTTACCAACAATAACACCTCTCAATAATAGTAATTAAATTTATACTTATTTATATATTATAACAAATATATTAGATAATAAAATGTATCATTTATGATAACATTTGTTTTGATACATTGTCATAAATAAAAAAGCTTCTCTATAAAATAGATAGATTAAAGAAACCATTTTTAAAGCCCATAGGTAAGTTCTTATTCCTTTCCCTATGGGCTTTAAAAATGGTATTACTAATATAGTTTTTATTTATCCTTATTATTTACATCATAAACATTATATTTTTTCCAGATATTTTCCAAATCTTCAAATGAAGACCTAATATCATTCTTTTTCTCCATACCTATAGATACTATTAAAGCATTTATTAAACTCATTGGAGCAACTAATGAGTCTACGAAGGAAAGCATGTCAGAACTCGCAATAAGAGATATATCGGAATATTTAGCTGCTGGTGAAATTAAACTATCAGTTATACTAATAATTTTACATCTCTTTTCCTTACAAAAATCTAATGCTTCAAGAGTTCTTTTAGAATATCTAGGATAACTAATTCCAATGATTAGATCCTTAGAATCTGCCTTTAATAATTGCTCAAATACATCATTAGGACCTGAAGTAATAACTTTTACATCTTTTATCAAGAAGTTAAGATAAAATCCTAAATAACCTGCTAAAAAGGAAGATGATCTTAGTCCGAGAATATATACATTTTCAGCATTAAGTATTAAATCTATGGCATCTTGAAAAGCTTTATAACCCGTTTCATTTATTGTTTTATCAATATTTTCCTTATCTTTTTCCATGGCCTTTTTTAAGGCATTTTCCTTATTGGAATATTCATCTGTCATTGTAAGTCTTTGAACAGTAGTAAGTTTATTTTTTATTAGCTCATGCAATTCTTTTTGAAGTTCCCTATATCCAGCATAACCTAAGGTGTTAGCAAATCTTACAACAGTAGATTCACTCACATTAACAGTATCACCAAGAGCAGCTGCAGTCATAAAAGCTGCTTTATCATAATTGTTTATAATGAACTCTGCTATGAGTTTTTGCCCTTTACTTAGGTTGTTAAAATTATTTTGGATATTTTTAATAAGATCAACATACGTCTCCATAGCACTCTTCCTTATGTTCTTTTATTAGATTAAAACCTTCCTCTAGAGCCTTTTTATTCAACTCCTCTGTTCCCCTTGGCACTCTATCACATACTGCTCTCTCAAGAGAATCTTTACTCACTATCTTTGTTAATTCATATATACTACCTAAAGCTATAATATTAGCTACCATGGGTTTACCTAGTTTATCAGTTGCAGTCTCTAATATAGGAACTGTATATATGGTTATATCATCTCTTTCAGGTTTATTATCCAAAGATTTGTCAATTATTAATGTTCCCCCTGGCTTCAATGATTTTATGTACTTATCACACGCAGCTTGTGTAAGTGTAAGCATTATATCACATTCATTCACCTTAGGATAATTAATTTCATCTTTACTAATTATTACTTCAGCCTTACTAGCACCACCTCTAGCTTCTGGTCCATAGGACTGAGATTGAACTACATTCATACCATCATATAAAGCAGCTTCAGCTAATATAATTCCAGCTAATATAAGCCCTTGACCTCCAGAACCCGTTAATCTTAATTCTTGACGTAGCATACTTATCTCTCCTTTGAAAAAGATTCAATTATTTTTTGGTATTCTTCTACATATTCTGGTCTAGTATTCTTATACAATTCTCCAATAACAAATTTACCTATTTTCTGCTCATCGGTTAACTTATCATAAGCTGCAATATTTATAGCATTTTCTTTTAGATATTTCATCATATCTATTGCTTCGCCTTTTTTATTTTTCCTTCCGTAATAAGTCGGACAAGTTGTTACAGCCTCAATAAAAGAAAATCCCTTGTTTTTTATTCCTTCCTCTACCTGCTTAATCAACATATTAGCAGTAAATATAGTACCTCTACTTACATAAGTTGCACCTGCTGCCTTGGCAAGTTCGCACAAATCAAAGTTAGCATCAATATTTCCATAAGGAGCAGTAGTACCTTTATCACCCGTAGGAGTAGTAGGTGAATATTGTCCACCTGTCATTCCATAAGTATTATTGTTAAATACAATAGTAGTAATATCTATATTTCTTCTAGCAGAATGAATTAAATGATTTCCACCAATGGCAGAACAATCACCGTCACCAGTTATAACAATTACATGTAATTCTGGGTTAGCTAACTTAATACCTGTAGCAAAAGCAAGAGCTCTTCCGTGAGTAGTGTGTATTGTGTTGAAGTCTAAGTACCCAGATGCTCTAGAAGAACATCCAATACCAGATACTATACAAATATTATCTTTATTTAGTCCTAAATTATCAATAGCCTTAACTATAGATCTTGTAACTATACCATTACCACATCCAGGACACCAAATATGTGGCAAATTTTCAGTTCTGAAATATTCATTAACTAATTGACTAGGCATTTTAAACCTCCTTAATAAAAGAAATAATTTCTTCTGGAGTTATAAGTTCTCCATTAAGTCGACCATATTTCTCTACCTTAGCATGTTTTCCGGCAACCCTATCTACTTCTAAGAAATATTGACCCATATTCATTTCTACTACCACTATACGATTAATCTTATTTGCTAAATTAATTAATTGTTTTTCTGCTAGTGGCCAAATAGTAATAGGTCTAAATAATCCAGCCTTTATACCTTCTTCTCTTAAAGCATCTACAGCAGATTTAGCGGAACGAGCTGTTGAACCAAAAGCAACTATAGCAACATCGGCATCATCTAATAAGTATTCCTGTACATCTACAATATCATCTACATTATCTTCTATTTTATCTATTAATCTATTAATCAATGATTCCGCTACTTTTTCATTTCCAGATGGAAAACCTGATTCACTATGTACTAGTCCTGTGACATGGAATCTATATCCTTCACCGAAGCCAGCCATTTCAGGAACTATATCTCCCTCTTGTACTTTATAAGGCTTATACTCTTCTGGCGGACAATTAGGTTTTTTTCTATTATAAATTTCAATTTCATTTTTATCAGATATCTCAATTTTTTCTCTCATATGTCCAATTACTTCATCCATTAGAAGAATTACAGGTGTCCTATATTTTTCAGACAGATTAAAGGCTCTAATAGTTGTGTCATAAATTTCTTTTACTGACCATGGATATAAAGCTATAATAGAATGATCCCCATGAGTCCCCCATCTAGCTTGCATAATTTCACCTTGAGCTGGAGCAGTTGGCAATCCTGTACTTGGACCACCTCTTTGAACATTTACAATTACACATGGAGTTTCAGTTATTACCCCATACCCTATTCCTTCTTGCTTAAGAGAAAATCCAGGTCCACTAGTAGCCGTCATCGCCTTCGCACCAGATATAGCTGCACCTATGGTAGCAGAAATACTTGCTATTTCGTCTTCCATTTGAATAAATTTCCCACCAATCTTCGGTAGCTTTTCAGCTGAAAGCTCCGCAATTTCAGTAGATGGTGTAATAGGATATCCCGCATAAAATTTCATACCAGCAGCAATAGCACCTTCTACACAAGCTTCATTCCCCTGCATCAATTTAATTGTTTTTTCAGCCATCTTATTTACCTCCTAAATAAATAGCAAAATCTGGACATCTAAGTTCACACTGTCCACACTGTATACATGATTCTAAGTCTTTAATATTAACTTTACCATCTTTTATCTCAAGCACATTTTTAGGACAAAATACAACGCAGATGCCGCATCCTTTACACCAATTCTTATCCACCGTAAGAGACTTTTCTGTCTTTGTTGACACTTTAATTTCCCCCTTATGTAATTATTTCTTCTTAATACAATAATATCAAAAGGAAATATCTATTGCAAGATTTATTTCATTTTTTATCCAATTAATATTTATTTTGCAAGTTTAACTTCATATTGATAATTTTTATATAATCATCTAACAAAAAACAAGCCTTTTAAGGCTTGTTTTAAACTGGATATGTTTGAAATTCTTCATTTAATAACTCAGTATCTATCTTATATTTTTCTGCTTGTCTTTGTTTAAAGAATTCTAATGCTATTTGTGGGAATAAGGCATATGTCAAAACATCTTCATCTTGCTCGATATACTGTTTTATTTCTTCCTTAAACTGCTGCAACTGCGGCTCCATTAAATCAGCTGGTCTTCCCGTAAATACCTCTTCATCTCCTATAATCTTCCTCTTTATTTCTTCAGATATAGGTAAAGTTGGTTTACCATATAGACCTTTTACATAATTTTTTGCTTCTGTTGGTACCATTTTGTATCTCTCACCAAGTATAACATTAAATACTGCTTGAGTTCCTACCATTTGACTCATTGGTGTAACTAAAGGCGGATACCCAAAGTCTTCTCTTACTTTAGGAACCTCTTTTAGAACTTCATCAAATTCATCCTCTTTACCTTGACTCTTTAGTTGTGATACTAGGTTAGAAAGCATACCACCAGGAACTTGATATACTAATGTATTTACATCAACATTTAATACTTTAGTATTTAACAGCCCTTCCTCCAAATATTTATCTCTTAATTTCTTAAAGTAATCTGATACTTCTAGTAGTAATTCCATATTAATATCATTAGGATAATAAGGTGAACCCTCTAAGGATGCAATCATTGGCTCCGTTGCAGGTTGAGATGTACCATTTCCTAAAGGTGATATTGCGGTATCTATTATATCCGCTCCTGCTTCTATAGATTTCATATAAGTTTGATTTGCAATTCCGCTAGTAAAATGTGAATGTATTTCTATTGGTACCTTTACTACTTTTTTCATCTCTTTAACTAGTTCTTCTGCAGGATATGGCAAAAGAATTCCTGACATATCTTTAATACATATTGAATCTACACCCATTTTTTCCATTTCTTTAGCTAAATCTACATAGTATTTAGTATTGTGTATAGGACTAGTAGTATACGAAATAGCAGCTTGGGCATGTCCGCCATATTTCTTTGTAGCTTCAATAGATGTCTTTATATTTCTAATATCATTTAATGCATCAAATACTCTAATAATATCTATTCCATTTTCTAGAGACTTTCTTACAAATTCTTCTACTACATCATCTGGATAATGTCTATAACCTAAAAGGTTTTGTCCTCTTAATAGCATTTGTAACTTTGTCTTTTTAAAAACTTTTCTAAGTGCTCTAAGTCTTTCCCATGGATCTTCATTTAAGAATCTTAGACAAGAATCAAATGTAGCCCCTCCCCATACTTCCAATGCATAAAATCCAACATTATCTAGCTTTTCTGCTATGGGTAGCATTTCCTCTAATCTCATCCTTGTTGCTATCAAAGACTGATGAGCATCCCTTAAAATTGTGTCAGTAATTTTTACACCTGCCATTTTACTCCCTCCTAGTTTTAGATTTCTCCACCCCATATAAAATAGGTGGGAAATTTTTTTGATTTATAAAATCATATTTTATTACATTATATTTTTTTTGATCCAATCCCTTTAAAAGCTCTTCTACTGCATCTTTTTCTTCAATTCCACCCTCATGGCCTATGTAACAAGTGATAAGGATTATACCATTATCATTTAATAAATCAAGTGATTTTTTTAAAGATACTGAAGTTGTGTTTTTATTAGTTTTAATATTCTTATTCCCCTTAGGTAAATACCCTAAATTATAAATAATAAAATCTATTTTTTCCTCAATATATAAATCAATATTCTCATGACCATCCTTTATTAATCTTACCCTATTGTCTAGATTTTCACAAGTCAAATTTTTAAGTGTTGCTTCCAAAGCTTCTTTTTGTATATCGAATCCATAAACTTTTCCTGTTAAACCCACTTGTCTTGCTAATAATACTGTATCGTTTCCATTTCCTACAGTGCAATCAACTACAGTTTGTCCCTCTTTTACATATTCATAAATTATATCCCTAGATATCTTAAGAGTATTTACTATTTCATTGTAATTCATTATGTCCTCCACAACCATCGCAACCTTTTTTGAAAAATTCAGGTATATTTAATTCTAACCGACTATTATCAACTAAAATAAATCCTTTTTTGATTAAATAAGTATTGTTTGTTCTATAGTAGACATTTTTAACATCTTGATTGAAAAGCTTGTTAAGTATTGCCCTGAGGAGAGCGTCACCTAAGTTTTGGTTTCTTTTATCCTCTCTAATTATCAAATATTCTAATGTCCACGTTTCACCTCTTGGCTTCACCTTTCCTACACCAACTAGATCATTATCATCTAAGACTACATATACAATCCCATCTAAATCTAAATTCTCAATACCTTCCTTTTTTAAAATGCTTATAATTTTATCAATTTCATCTATGGTATATTCTCGTAACAATAACATATTTTCCTCCATTACTATTACAGTTTTTTCAAATATTCTATTTCATCACTCTCTAAATATCTCCAATTGCCTATATCTAAACCTCCAATTTCTAATTCACCTATGGAAATCCTCTTCAATTTTTTAACAGGATGATTTATTGCCTCACACATTTTTTTTACTTGTCTATTCCTTCCCTCATGTATAGAGATATCTAGAATAGACTCATTTTCATATCTCTTAGCTATCTTAATATAAGCTTCAGCCGTAGGGCGTCCATCTATTATAAGTCCACGCCTAAACTTCTCTAATTCCCATTTATTTGGTACACCCTCTACAATGGCAATATATCTTTTTAATATTTCTTTACTTGGATGAGTAAGCTTATATGCTAAATCTCCATCGTTAGTTAAAATTAATAGACCAGTAGTATCAGCATCCAATCTTCCTACAGGATAAATTCTTTCTTTTACTCCCTCAATTAAATCTGTTACTATTTTTCTATCCTTCTCATCTTTCAAAGTTGTTACGAATCCTATAGGCTTATTTAACATGATATAAACCTTTCTTCCTTCCATTTGGATACGCTTATCATTAACTTTGACTATATCTTTATTTGGATCTATAGTAGTGCCTAATTCTTCTATTATTTTATTATTTACTTTTACTTTACCTTCTAATATTAGCTCTTCTGCTTTTCTTCTTGAAGTTACACCACATAATGCAATATATTTTTGTAGTCTCATTTTAAAGCCCCTTTCACCATCTTGTATTACTATATTACCTTTTTTTTATTAGAAAGTAAATTCATATTGTATATATATTCTATTTAAACCTAATCTTGTTAAAAAATCTCTCGAAAGCATTAGTCTTTTTTATTGAAGCTTTAGCTATTAAGTTGCCTTTATTTATTAGCTGACCGTCAAGATATGTATTAATATATCCTATTTTATCTCCTTTTTCTATAGGCGCTTCAATATCACTAGGTACATCTATACTAATTTTTATTTTTTCCCTTTCCCCTTCTTTTAATGGATAAAAAAAGCTTTCTTCAGCAACTAAATTAACATGTTCTTTGTTCCCTTTAGTTACGTTTATTTTTTTCACAAACTGACCCTTGTCATATATAAAAGATTGTTTATAGTTATTAAATCCATAATCTAGTAACTTATAATTATCATTAAACCAGTCTCCAGCTCTAAGAGATACTGCTATGAGACGCATCCCATTTTTACTTGCCGATGAGACTAAGCATCTACCAGATCTAGTTGTATATCCTGTCTTTACCCCATCTCCACCTTCATATTGCCATAGAGTTTTATTCTTATTATAAAAATAATTATTTTCCTCTCTATCGGCAATATAAGATTTAGATTTTACAATATTTGCAAATTCATCATAAGAAAATGCTGCCTTTGTTATTAAAGCTAGATCATAAGCAGTGGAATAATGTAGATCATTATGTAAGCCGTGTGGATTAGCAAAATTTGTATTTAATGCACCTATTGATTGAGCTTTCTTATTCATTAAAGAGACGAAGTTCTCTATGCTTCCTCCAATGTGCAAGGCAATAGCTTCTGCAGCATCATTGCCTGATCTTAACATTAGGCCATAAAGCATATCCTTCAAAGTAATAATTTCTTCATCTCTTAAATATATACTAGAACCCTCAACACCTACACATTCCTTTTTAATAGTTACTTTATCCTCAATACTACCTTCTTCCAATGCAACTAGTGCTGTCATTATTTTTGTGGTACTTGCCATTGGCATTTTTCTATGGGCATCTCTTTCATAAAGTACTCTCCCTGTATTGCCATCTATTAAAATATAAGATTCTGCACTTAAGCCTAAATTTTCACCATGAGCAATAATACTAGAGCTTAAAATAATTATCAGTATTAAACTTATATATCTATATATTTTCATTAAGCAAACCTCCCCTGTAATAGTGTAATTTAAAAGAAGCAAGATATCTATCCTGCTCCTAGTACACAAACAATTTATAAAATTCTACTGCATCTCATTATAATTCGTATTTGCTTGAGTATTATTGTTTTTGCTAGCAAAGGATTGCTGTAGATTATCCGCCATTTTTTCAACAAATCCAAATAAATTTGTTAAGGCACTGTTACCTTCATCTACCGTCAATAATTTTATTTGTTCATTACCTACTACAATAAAACCTACTGGTGAAACAGATACACCTGCTCCACTTCCTCCACCAAATGGAAATTTTTCTTCTGTTAAAGTGTCTCTTCTATCTTTATCTCTATTAAATTCACTACCTCCTGATGCAAATCCAAAAGATATCTTAGACACTGGTATTATTACAGATCCATCTGCCGCATGTACAGCATCACCTACAATAGTATTTACATCTACCATCTCTTTTAAGCTATTCATTGTAGTTTTCATTAATCCTTCTATTGGATGTTCCGGCAATACTATCACCACCTTTTTTAATCTTTAAACTCCTAATGTACGCAGTAATAATATAAACCAAATTTACTTTAATTATACATAAAAAAAATAATTGAAAGATATCATCATCAAATATTGGAATTACTTGTATATCCCTATCACCAATATCATCTATATCATAGGAATTAATAAAATATGCAAATATACTATTGACTATAGCCCAAATAATACCTACTGCTATACCCAATAAACTAGGATCTTTGAATCCAATATTAATTCTAAAATATAGTTTTCTAATATCTCCTTTATCAATAATATACCGAATAAAATCAATGGAATTTACTTTTGAGCTATTATCTTCACCATTTTTATTTTGCTCAATATCCTTACTTGTAGAATCTACTTCTTTTTTTATAAGACCAAATAAATATGTAATGATTATTTTATATTTAGACTGATTAGTGAATTCATAATAAATCATAAATTTAAATGGTATTAAAAATAAGATTGAAAATATAAATAACAAAAAAATAAAAAAATAAAACATGACATCACTTCCTTTTGGAATCATTATCTATATATTTCCAAAAAAAAGAAAAATAATACTAAATTTAGTATTATTCATCTATCTTCATGTTATCCATGTTATCTATATCATCAATAATATCTTTTAAAGGTGGCAGGCTTTCCAAATTTTCTAATCCAAAGCATCTTAAAAAAACATCAGTAGTTCCATATAGTATCGGCCTACCTACCTTATCCAAACGTCCGAGTTCTGTGATTAATCCTCTTTCAACTAATGTTTCTATTGCCTTATCACATTTTACACCTCTTATTGCCTCTATATCTGATTTAATAATAGGCTGTCTATAGGCAATAATGGATAGCGTTTCTAACGCAGCATTTGATAAATTCTTTGCTATTTTAGGACTTGACAATTTCTTAATCCATTCAAAATTTTCCGGTCTTGTTCCAAACTGATAGGTATCATTTACTTTTATTATTCTAATTCCACGCATATTATAATCAAATTCATCTATCATTTCCTGTATAATCTTAGATAATTCTTCCTCATCTACCTCCACAATGGATGCTATATCCTTAATCTCTAGAGGATCCCCCCAAGTAAATAATAATGACTCAATTATAGATTTAAGTTCTCTAATATCCATAAATTACTGCTCCTCTTCTAATCTTCTATTAATAATTAAATCAGAAAAATCTTCTCCTTGATTTGCATATATATATTTCATTCTAATCAATTCTAAAATTGACAAAAAATATGTTATAATTTCTTTTTTAGTGCTGTCTTTCTGAATTAAAGAGCTAAATCTTAAAATATTAACTGCATCAAGCTTTTGTTTTATATCCTTTATACATTCTTCTAATGTGTATTCGTCTCTTTGTATTTCATTAATATCCAAACTTAAATTTTCTTTATTTCTTTTCTTTATAATATTATTAAGAGATTTTAGTAATAAATCTATATTTAATCCTTCCAGTTCAAATTTTTCATCTTCAAAATCTGATAAATCCTCTTTAGGTTTATAATAAACTTGGGACTGAATAATCTCTAATGATCGTAAATCTTCCACTACATTTTTATACTTCTTATACTCAACTAATCTTCTAACAAGCTCTGCTCTAGGGTCTACTTCTTCCATTTCTAGCTGAGTATCCATAGAGTTGTTTCTACTTGGAAGAAGTAATTTAGATTTAATCTCTAATAATGTAGCAGCCATCACTAAAAAATCACTAGCTACATCTAAATTTAATTCTTCCATTTGCGCAATATATTCAATAAATTGTTCAGCTATGAGATTAATTGGTATATCATATATGTCTATTTCTGCCTTATCAATGAGATGCAGCAACAAATCCATAGGTCCTTCAAATGCATCTATTGTTATCTTATAGTCCATTTATAATACTCCTATCCTATTATTAAAATTAAAATATTCAGTGCAGCATCTATGATAGGGCCCATTATTCGGTCTACAGTATTAGTAGCTATAAGAATAATAAGAATTACATACAGATACTTCTCATATTTATAGAAATAGTATTCTAACTTCTTGGGAAGTAAAGATGCAATAATCTTAGAGCCGTCTAAGGGTGGAAAAGGAAGTAAATTAAATACTCCTAGCATGATATTATACCATAAAGTTATAAATAAAATTTTAAAAAGTATAGAATTAGTTATTATATTCAAAGATAAAAGGAATCCGATAATAATAGCAATTATAAAATTTGATAATGGTCCGGCTAAAGATACTAAAATAGTATCTCTTTTTCTATTTTTAAAATTAAATGGATTTATTGGAACAGGCTTGGCCCAACCAAATTTAAATATGAGTAAGAAAAGAAATCCTGTCAAATCCATATGTTTAAAAGGATTTAAGGTCAACCTTCCTGAATCTTTTGCTGTATTATCACCTAACAAGTATGCTGTGAAACCATGAGCTAACTCATGAAATATAATAGCCGTAAAAAGCCCTGGTAAATTATAAATAATATCCATCTTTATAACCTTCTTTCTAATAACCTATACTATAACATTATACAACCTCGACCTATTAAAGTCGAGGTTATAAAGAAATCTTTATTCTAATTTTATCTTCCTCTTAAATAACTCTTTATGGTTCTATTTAGCATATTGAATAAATTAGCCTTATCTATATTCGTTTTAGAAACTAGTTTAATTTTATCAACTTCTTTACCATCTATACTAACTACCAGTTCACCAAATTCATCCCCAGATAATATTGGCGCATCAATCATATCTGGTAAAACAAGTTCTTTGCTAATATTACCTTTCTCTCCCTTTGGTAATAATATATAAGAATCTTTAGCAAGCATCAGTTCTACCTCTTGAGCCTTCCCTTTCTCTACAGGCAACGTAGCAATGATATCTCCCTTCTTTCCTATAGAGATGGAATCATAATTTGCAAAACCGTAATCTAACATTCTTTTAGCTTCATCAAATCTTAGCTTAGAATTGTTCGCTCCCATAATTACTGCTATTAATTGTAAATTCCCTCGTTTAGCTGATGCAGATAAACAAAACCCTGCCTCATTAGTTGAACCTGTTTTAATTCCATTAGCACCCTCATATTCTTTAATCAATCTGTTGGTGTTTACCATAGTCTGTGTGCTAGATTTAGTTTTACCTACTTGCATATCAGTCATATAGGTAGTTAACCACTCATGAACTCTATCGTATTTTAATAGTTCTTTAGACATCAATGCTACATCATAGGCAGAAACATAGTGATTTTCATTAGGTAATCCACTGCAATTATAAAACTTAGTATTTTCCATACCTAATGATTTAGCTTTTTCATTCATCATCTTTATAAAAATATCTTCTGAACCTGCAATATGCTCTGCTAATGCAACAGAAGCGTCATTAGCAGACCTAATAGCAATAGCTCTAAACAAATCTTCTACAGTTTGAGCTTCTCCTGCTTCCAGAAAAACTGTAGATCCTCCCATTTTGGAAGCATGTTCACTGACCATTACTTTGTCAGTTAATTTAATTCTACCTGAATCTATTGCTTCCATTCCTAATAGTAAAGTCATTACCTTAGTTATGCTAGCAGGAGCTAATCTATCATTTTCATTTAACTTGTAAATTATAGCTCCTGTATTAACATCCATTAGCAATGCAGATTTGGCATTCACATTTAAATCCATATCAGCATATACTCCTAATGGAATAGAAACGATTAATATTAAAAGCAATAATATAATGGATACAAGTCTTCTTCTCAACCTATTACCTCCATTTCATATATTTGCTTTTATATTATCCACAAAATTCCTTAGTTATACTGAGTATTAATAATTTACAATAATTGGTTATAATTTTAAATATGACCTATCTCTTTATATATTAACTTTTTCTTTTCTATATTTTTATCACCTAAGATAAATATGTCTAATAATTTTTCTTCAACTTCTTTAGCCTTCTCTAAATCATTTGCATGAATATAAGCTAATACTTCACCCTTTTGAACCTTATCATCTACCTTTTTATTTAATAAAATTCCAACTCCTAAGTCTAATTGAGATTCTATAGTTTCTCTACCTGCACCTAATGCTAATGCAGTTTTTCCTACTTCTTCAGCATTAATAGCTTTGACATATCCTTCCTTAAGACTCTTTACCTCTAAAATATATTTAGCCTTAGGTAATAAATCTGGATTTTTTACATATGAAATATCTCCATTTTGATGCTCCACTAATTCAATCAGCTTTTCATATGCTCTTCCTGAATCTATAGTATCTATTAGCAGTGCTCGTCCCTCTACCTCATCCTTTACCTTTTTAGCAAGAACTAGTAGTTTAGAACCTAGAACTAAACATAATTCAAATAAATCATCTGGCCCTTGGCCTCTCAAAGTCTCAATGGCTTCCCTTACCTCTAAAGCATTTCCAACAGCTTTTCCCAAGGGTTCATCCATATTTGTGACTACGGCAATTGTTTTTCTACCATATGAGTTTCCAATGGTAACCATTTCTTCAGCCAAACCAATAGCATCATCTATATTTTTCATAAAAGCTCCTGATCCAACCTTCACATCTAAAATTATTGCATCTGATGCAATGGCAAGTTTCTTGCTCATAATGCTCCCTGCAATCAGTGATAGATTTTCAACAGTAGCTGTAACATCTCTTAAAGCATAAAGTTTTTTATCTGCGGGTGTAATATTTCCCGTTTGGCTACAAATAGAAATATTTATATCATTAGTATTTCTCACAAATTCTTCATTGCTTAAAGCAACTTTAAAACCTTTGATCGATTCTAATTTATCCAGAGTGCCCCCTGTATGACCCAATCCCCTGCCAGACATCTTAACGAAGGGGACTCCGCAAGCCGCAACCATAGGACCTAAAATTAAAGTAACACTATCCCCTACCCCGCCAGTTGAATGTTTATCAACCTTTATTCCATTTATACTAGATAGATCAAAAGTATCTCCTGAGTTAATCATAGCTTTAGTTAAATCTAAAGTTTCTCTTTTATTCATTTTATTAAAATAAATAGCCATTAGCAAAGCCGAAGCCTGATAGTCTGGAATATTTCCATTAGTATAATTTTCTACAAAATAATTTATTTCTTCTGTTGTAAGAGAATATCCATCCCTCTTTTTCTTGATAATATCATACATTCTCATAGATATCACTCCAATTATATATTGTAAATTATATCAATTAACAACTTTTCAAAATTATCTTTTACTTTCATAGATGTCTCCACAACTTCTTCATGATTTAAAGGCTGATCTAAAATACCTGATGCCATATTAGTTATACATGATATGCCTAGGACCTTTATTCCTTGATGATTAGCAACTATTACTTCTGGGACTGTAGACATACCAACAGCATCAGCACCTAAAATTCTAGCTAATTTTACTTCTGCTGGTGTTTCATATGTAGGTCCAGTAAACCACATATATACTCCTTCTTTAAGATCTAGTCCTAATTTTTTACCTATTTTTTGAGCCAAGCTAATATATTCTATATTATAAGGTTTTGACATATCAACAAATCTAGGTCCTAATTGACTTAAATTCTCACCAATTAAAGGGTTTTGCCCCGTAAAGTTTATATGGTCACGAATAATCATTAAATCTCCAGGAGTAAAATCAGTATTAACTCCTCCAGCAGCATTAGTTACTATTAGACTTTCTATACCTATTCCTATCATCACTCTAATAGGAAATGTAACATCCCTTAAAGGATAACCTTCATAGAAATGAAACCTACCTTGCATTGCAACAACAGTTTTTCCAGATAATTCTCCTATAACTAATTGACCAGCATGTCCTTCTACAGTTGATCTTGGAAATCCAGGTATATCTTCATATTTTATTATAGTAGGATTTTCAATTTTATCTGCTAAACTTCCTAATCCTGACCCCAATACTAAACCTATTTTAGGTAAATAGGTAGTTTGTGAAATTATAAAATCAACAGCTTCTTTAATTTTTTTCATATAATCCATCTTTTTTCCCCCTAAGCTCTTGGATGTGATTTTCTATATACTTCTCTTAATTCTTTATCATCTGATGCAAATGAATATATATGAGTAGTAGATACATCAGAATGTCCTAACATTTCCTGCACCGTCTTAATATCTGCACCATTTTCTATTAAATGAACAGCAAATGAATGCCTCAAAGTATGAGGAGTTATAATCTTATCTATATTAGATTTCTTTGTATAATGCTTAATTATTTTCCAGAATCCTTGTCTTGTAAGTCTGCTTCCACTATAATTTATAAAAAGAGGCTCATTTCCACTCTCAGGATCTTCTGGTCTATATGTAGCTATGTAATGAGTCAATGCATCTAGTGCTAAAGTTCCAATAGGTATAACTCTCTGATTATTATCATTCTCCTTAACACTGATTAAACCTAGTTCTAAATCTATATCATTAATATTAAGAGATATTATTTCTGATACCCTAAGTCCTGCTGCATATAACAGTTCAAGCATAGCCTTATCTCTAGCTCCTTTGAAGTTACTTGATTTTGGCTGTGATAGTAAAAGATTAACTTCTTCTGTAGTCAAAATAGATGGTATCTTTTTTTCTGATTTTGGAGACTTTAAATTTAATGTAGGATCTTCATCAATCATATTGTTATTTAATAGATATTGAAAAAAACATCTAATGGAAGCTAAGTTTCTAGATATGGTTGAAGTCGCTTTTCCATTTTTCTGCAAGTTCATTAAATATGTAATTATAATAGTTTTATTTGTTTCTTTATACTCATCAATATCATGCTCTGATAAATACTCTTTAAACTGCAAGACATCTCTAATATATGCCTCTAATGTATTATTTCTTAGTTTTTTTTCGTTTTTAATATATTCTAAATAATCTACCATAATCCTGTCCGACATCTTACTTCTCCTTTGTAATAACGATTTTAAAAATATTATAAACTAAATCTAATTAAATTTAAAAAATAAGGTGTAATGAATCCTTCTACAAAAGATCCAACTATAACAATTATAAAAAATAATAAAATTAAAATTGAATAATCTGCTATATCCTTAGAGTATATTCTGTTTCGCTTACTTTTTACTCTATACATAGAATAAGATAATCCCACTGATCCTATAGCCAAGAATCCAGGAATAATTATCAAATAATGGGGCAAAAGCCCTGATAACGCAAACATAAAACCTTTTATTCCAAATTCCTTTACTAAAAATCCAACGGTAAATCCAATTGCTACACCCTTACAGCAAAGAATTATAGGTATAATTAATATACCTAATCCAATAAGCCCTATAATCCAAATAACTAACACTATCTTCACATTGGAAAATAAAGATAATTTAAATATATCTATGGATTTATAGTTCTTTTCTCCAATATACTTAAAAATCCAACTAAAATAATTGGCAATTTTCAACTTTTCTTCAGCACTTAATCTATTTATAAGTATTGCACCAATAATTATGCCAATCACAAAGAAAATAACTAGTATAAAATATACAATAAAATTATTTTGAAAATGTCTTTTACTTAAATTTCTAGTTCTTGTAGATATCAATATATTTTCCCCCTTTTGTATACAAGCCTTATAGAAATATTATGCTAAAAAGGAGGATATTATCACTTATTGTTTTTTGTCTATATATTTTTTTGCAAAATTTATACCTATAATAGTTTTGCTATCAGTGATTTCGCCTCTTTCAACCATTTTAATGAGGTCTTCAATATTATATTTCACAGTTTCAATAAACTCTCCAACATCGGGAGTAGGTTCTCCCTCGACTAAATCAGTAGCTAAAAACAAATATATTTTTTCATTAGAAAACCCTGGAGAAGTATAGAACTCTAATAAATATTCTAGTTTTTTAGCTTCATATCCTGTTTCTTCTTTTAACTCTCTTACGGCTGTTTCTCTTGGCTCCTCATTTAATTCCAATTTACCTGCTGGAACTTCTAGTAAAAACCTTTCAACAGCTTTTCTATATTGTTTAACTAATATAATTGAATTATCATCAGTCACAGGTATGACTGCTACTCCTCCTGGATGTTCAACTATCTCTCTTTTAGAATACTTTTTATCAGGTATTTCTACTGTATCTACTCTTAAATTAAGTAATTTTCCTTCATATAACTTATCAGATTTCATGGTTTTTTCTTCAAATACCATTTAATATCCTCCTTTCTTAAAATAAGTTTGCTATATATTTTCCTACAGCACCTAAACTAGTAAAATAATCTATATCATCTTCTATGGTTCTACCCATAGAAGTTGTTTTTAAATTGAATTCATTCATTGCCTTAATAATTTGTTCTCCATCCTCAAATATAATATTATGCTTTTTCTCAATTCCTGACTCTTCTATCTGCCTCATAATATAATTTTTCTTATCTTTTTCTAAATAAGGTAAAATCAAATTAGATTTAGTATTCGTAATTTGAGACAATGTAGTAATTGTATGATGACTTATACCACAATGTCTTTCCCTTTTATCTTTGAAACTAATTCTTGGTACAGAAATTGCTAATCCTCCAAGGTTATTTATGGCATCAATTATATATCCTTGCTCCATACCAGTAAAACCATATTTTGTTCCACTACCTACAATCCCTGGTCCCATAGATATTATAGTAACATCACCTTTAAGTATTTCCTTAGCAGCAATTAACCCTGTATATATATTAATGCATTCTAAGTCACCTCCAAATGCATGTCCTATAGTGATAGTGTTATCTAAAATTTTTTTATTTTTTAATTCAACCACTGTATTACTAAAATGTAAAGGTAATGCGCCTCCATCTGTCATAATATAATTAATTTTTGCTTCTTTATTAAGATATTTAATCATAGCCATAATTGGAGCAATCATGCTATGTAAAGTTGCTACAACAAATATATGATTATCTAGTGATTTAAATTCATTAAATAAATCATGATGAGGACTAGCCTCTTCTTCTACAGCTAAGCATTTCATCTGATATGGAGTATATCTCAGTTTCATAATATGTCCAGGTCCCTTAAGCTCCATAGATTTATTTCTATAATTATACATAACAAAATGATGTCCACCTGTTCCTAATGATAAATCAACAGCAGTAGTATTTAGTACAACTTCATCTCCTACTTTAACATCACCAGTAAAATCCTTGTAATTTACAGCATTATAAGTATAATCTTCAACATTAACACTAATTATAGCTAAATGTTCATTTTCGCTAATTATAGATATTACAATTCCATTTTTATAACTAATCAAACTATCTCACTACCTTCCAATGTTATCTAGAAATCTTAAAAACTTATTATTATCAATTATCTTAGAAAAGGAAACCTTCTCAGCTATAATATGAAAAATTATCAATAATGTTAAAATCGTATATTTAACCATAGGGTTTAAACTTGTTGCAGCATATATACCTAAGGTAAATCCCAAAGTATTGGAACCAACATCTCCCATCATCACCTTAGACTTTAAATCTAAAATTATATATGGAATAAGTATTCCCAAAAAAGAAAATAAAATATAATTATTATCTTTAGTAAAATTAGTTATTATAAATACTAAAGAAATAGCAACAAACAACTTAGCTGCCCTACCAGGTCTCAGATCAAAAAGATTTACAAAGTTAGTAAATAGACCAATTAATAAGGAATTAATAATAAAATCCTTTAATGAATTAGAAATATATGAACTAACAACTAATGAAATAAAAAAACCAAGAAATGCTTTTATAGCTCCCGTTGTAAGAGTACCTTTAAAAAAAGCCTTTATATGTCCTCTCAATCCTTTTATTTTCTTTTCTCCAGTTAAATCATCAAATAAACCTAGTAAGCCTATAAAAATAAATCCCACAAGATATACTAAATTAAAATTATTATTAAAGTCAAACAATATTTCTAGAGTACCTAAAGTAATCACTTGAATAAAAACAAATACTATACCCATAGATGTAGGTATTAAATCAGATTTAAAATTTTCACATACAATATTAGACCTCAATAACATAGCCATAACCTTCGGCAATGCAACATAAGTTAAAAGAAAAGATAATATCAAGCTAATTATATAATAGTAATTCATAAACTCACCTTCTAAAATACATAGTTATAAATGTTTTTAAAATATCTCTGAACTGTTTTCCTCTGTGTATAAATCCCTTTAAATTTCTTTGACTGTATCTATGATTCATAGTAACTGGTATTTCTATTATTGAAAATCCATTATTGATTGTCTGAATGGTCATGGCGACTTCTATACCATATCTATCAGGTATATAGTCTATTTTATCTATAACTTCTTTTTTATATACTCTCTGACCAGATAAAGAGGTATCTATTTCTTTCTTAGTAAAGAAATAGACTCCTTTTTTAGCTAATGCTCTCACTCCCCCAAATCCACCCTTAGTATGAGTCATATCACTTCTTTTAGGAAATTTGGCAATAGACACATCAGCTTCTCCATTAATAACTGGTAATATAAGACTCTCTACTTGTATACTAGTTTCACCTAAATCACCATCAATAAATGTAATATAGTCATATTCTAAAGTATCTATTGCCTTTTTCATTGCATGGCCTTTACCATAATTTTTATCTAGATCAATAATAGATATATTCAGTGTTTTAACCACATCTAATGTATTATCCTTTGAACCATCATTTACTACAACAATTTCATCAATCAATTCTACCTTTTTTAGTCCTTCTACAGTATCCACTATTAGATCTGCCTCATTATAAACTGGAACTACACATACAAGTCTTCCCTTTTTTTCCATACTATCTCTCCTAAAATCATTCTTTATTAAAGTAAGGAATTACACCGTCTGCAGTATTCTTAATACCATAATGTCCTCCTATACCCTCCATAGCTAATATCATAGCAACCTTGCCTATGGTCATATCAACATTGTCAACAGTCGAAATATCTAAGTCCTTATATCCTGACATATAAGAATAATTAACATTCGACTTCTCCACACCTATTATAGGTATATTATATTTCTTAGCTATTCCAACAATAATCCTATCAACTTGATTAATTCTTTTAGAGTTATCATCATGACTTCCTCCACAAATAATCAAATAGTCAATATCTTCCTCATAATTACCTATAGTTTCAATAAAACCTTCCTTCTCTAGATCCTCAAACATTGGAGATGATACACCAGATATTATAGACTCAGTTATAGTCGTAATAGTAGTTTCTGCAGGATTTTTAGATACGTTTATATTTAATCTTTTATATAAATTACTTAATTTTTCCTTATCTATTATATTATTATTTAAAGTGGTAACGTTTATTACTTTAGCCCCTGCCATCTCCAAATCTCTACCTATTCCTGATGTGACATAGTCTTCACTAGTTTCAATTATTCCTACCTTAAGTCCTTCTAATTTTCCTTTTATAATAGATTCATAACTTAGATTTATATATTCATCTTTATATTCATTCTCTGATTCTAATGTATTTACATTAGCTTTAAGTTCCTTATTTTCATTAATTAAAGTTTCAAATTGTGATTCTATTATTTCATTAATAATTTCTTGTTGTTCAATAACAAATTCTTGAGTATCCATGGTAAAGCCAATAAATATTCCTATGCCCAGAGCCACAAAAATAGAAACAATAGAAATTATATAAAATCTCATACTGGGTAACACACTATCACTCCTTAAAGGCCAAATAATAATCTAAGCCTAATTTTTAATAATGTTAAAAATGATTTAGTTATAGGATTAATAAGAATCAAAATAAATATTGGAATAAGAGCAGCTATCAAGATTAACACTAGATATTTAGTTTTAAATGTAGAGCTATAAAGTTTATTTACGCCTCTAGCATCTACTAATTTGCCTCCTACCTTCAATCTTACAAGAAATGTACTGGACATTCCTTTTCTTCCCTTTTCTAGGAAATCAATCATATTTGTATGGGTTCCAACAGCTACAATTAAATCTGCATTATTCTCATAAGCCAACAAAAGAGCAATATCCTCACTAGTACCAGGCGCTATAAATAACTTAGGTTCTATTCCAAGACTTTTAACTCTTTCTAATCCTGGAGCCCTTCCATCAGTATATGCATGTACTATAACATCCTTGGCCATTAATAAGCAATCATCAGATACACTATCCATATCTCCAATTATTATATCTGGTATAAATCCAAACTCCAATAAAGCATCCCCGCCACCATCTACTCCTATTAGTATAGGCTTTACTTCATTGATATATGATTTAATAGTTATTAGATCTCTTTTATAATCTATCCCTCTTACAACAACAAGAGCATGTCTTTCTCCTATATTTGTATTTATCTTCGGAATTTCTATATTTCCAGTAACTAGTCCCTTTTCTCTCTTTGCATATTCCAATGTATTTTCGATAAAAGAATCTAATTCACTTTCAATATTATCATAACCCAATTTTGTCAATTCTTCAATCATACTATGATCAATATAAGTACATTTTCCGATTTTCTTTCCCATGAATACTATATCATTATCATTAATTTCAATTTCATCACCTTCTTTAATTAAATCAAAGATTTCAATATCTTCTACTTCAAAAATAGGTATATTTTTTTCCATTAAAATAGCCGGTCCTCGATTAGGATACTTTCCACTTATTGTTTTTTCTGTATTTATTATACAAGAAACTTTTTTATCTGCTAAAGAATTTGCGGCTATTTCATCTAAATCTCTATGAGAGATAATAGCAATATCTTTGTATTCTAGTCTATTAACTAAATTTTTAGTTTTTCTATCCCTTTTCACAATTCCTTTTATGTACATAATAACCTCCATAAAATATATATAACTATTATTGACAAAATAAAATATATTATATCATAAAAGATTTGTAGCCGATACTCTTAAAAACACCCCCTAAATAATTAGGAGGATGTTTTATCAAAAACTTGCCATTAATTCATTTTGTTCTAGCCTCAATTTATCAGCAATAAGTGCTATAAATTCACTGTTCGTTGGTTTCCCTTTATTATTACTTATAGTATATCCAAACAATCTATTTATAGTATCTATCTTTCCTCTTGTCCAGGCTACTTCAATTGCATGCCTAATTGCTCTTTCCACTCTAGATGGAGTTGTGTTAAATCTAGCTGCTATGGTGGGATATAACTCTTTAGTTATTGCACCTAAAAAATCCATATCTTCAATAACCATAGCTATAGCCTCTCTTAAATATAAATAACCTTTAATATGAGCTGGAATTCCAATTTCATGAATAATTCTAGTTATTTGGGCTTCTAAATTCTTTTCTGCAAAAACAGGTCTATTTGATGAAAATACTTCTGAGCTCTCTTTAACCCTAATTATACTTTCTTCCATGCCAGCTATTTGTCTTAATCTTTTCATAAAAACTTGGAAATCAAATGGTTTGACAACATAGTAATGAGCTCCAAGTTCAATAGCTCTTTGAGTAATTTTATCTTGCCCAACAGCTGATAGTACTATTACCTTAGGAAAATTACTATCTCCAAAACTATTTAGCCTTTCCAATACCTCTAATCCGTCTAAATGGGGCATAATAATATCTAAAATTAAAACATCTGGTTTCTCTCTATCTATAACCTCTAATGCTTCAATGCCATCTTTAGCCACCCCAACAACTTGAAACTCTTCATAAGATGATATAAATCGAGTTAATATTTCACTAAATTCTCTATTATCATCTGCAATCATAACTTTTGTTTTTTTCATTCTTAATCCCCCTGTTTTTGTATAATTTATTATAATACATATATATTAATTCGACAAATGTATTAAAACTCCTTCTTTTTTTATAAATTTTTTGAAAAAAATAAGCCCCTAGGGCTTATTTATCTGTTCTAACATCCACTCAATATATATACCATAACCTTTAGTAGGATCATTTACAAAAACATGAGTGATAGCGCCAACTAATTTGTCATTTTGAATTATAGGACTACCACTCATCCCCTGTACTATCCCACCAGTTTTTTCTAAAAGTTTTTGATCTGTGATTTTTATTATCATACTTTTTTGATCTGTTTTCAGTTGTGGTTGTACCTTTATTATTTCAATTTCAAACTTTTCTACCTTATTATCTTCAATAGTAGTTAAAATATGCGCTTTTCCTTCTTTTACTTCCTCTTTAAATCCAATTGGTATAGGTTTGTTCTGTATAGGTTTTATATTGTTTTGATTAATAGTTCCATATATACCATATGCACTATTAATACTTATATCTCCAAGTAGATTATTTGTTTCATAGAATACACCTCTGATTTCCCCAGGAGTACCTTTCTTTCCTTGCTCTATCTTTGATATTTTGGCATTCATTATTTTACCTTTTTCTACTGATAGCAGTCCTCCTGTATCCATATCAACAATCCCATGACCTAAAGCCCCAAATTCATTGGTATCTTTATTATAGTAGGTTAAGGTTCCAATTCCAGAGGTCTTATCTCTTACCCAAATACCAAGCCTATAGCAATTATCTTGTATGCTCTGTAGAGGTTTAGCCTCAGTAACAAATTCTACTTTATTTCTTTGTACTACTATTTTCACATTTGAGTTTTTAATATTATTTAAAATACTAACCACATGTTCAGCATCTTGCACTTTTGTACCGTTTATTTCAATAATACTGTCTCCTACTTTTAAACCTGCCTCCTTAGCTGGGCTAGATCTATGTCCCTTAATATCAATAACATCTGTCACAGCTACAACTAAAACACCTTTGGTATTTAATCTAACACCAATAGCATTTCCACCTGGAACCAACTCAGGTCTATTGATGACATTTACATTATAATTTTTAACAGGAATAAATCCTAAGAGTTTTAGCTGTAACTCTGCTTCTCCTGCATCTATTCCATTTAATTGATAAGATTTTTTAAACCTAATACTTTCAGCTTCGCTATAACTGGCCTCTACTACATTCTCTTTTTCTTGGCTAATATCCAAGAAAAAAGGAAATGATATATCTAGATTCTTATTTTCTCCTTTAACAATATTGATACTTGAAGGATAAAATAAAATTTTGTTGGTCTGTATATTTAAACCTAATACAACTAATATTAAAATAGAAACTATAATTTTACGGCTAAATTTTAATTTACCCAAACATTATCACTCTCCTAACTGGCTTTGTCAAACTCACCTCCTATTTTCAATTTCATATATAATTTAGCCTTTTTTTAAATTAATTATTCTCTATTAAAAAATTTTTAAATGACAACTGATTTAAGTTTTACCAATAAAAAAGTGTTTTGACATGAAGTCAAAACACTTACGCTCTTTCTTTAATTTTTCTAGACATATCAATCATTTCCGAAGCATGTCTAAGGGTTGTATCAGTTAAATCAACACCTCCTAATAGTCTTGCCATTTCTTCAATACGATCCTTATCCGACAATTTGGAGATTACAGTATTGGTTTTATCTTCTAATACCACTTTATTTATAACAAAATGACTATCTGCTAAAGCTGCAATTTGTGGCAAATGAGAAATACACAAAACTTGATGATTTCTTGAAATATTATGTATTTTTTCACCCACAATTTGAGCTGTTCTTCCAGAGATTCCTGTATCAATTTCATCAAATATCATAGTAGGTATCTGATCAAAAAATGCTAATATGCTCTTGAATGCTAACATTATTCTTGACATTTCTCCACCAGATACAATCTTAGATAAAGGTTTCAATTCTTCACCTAAGTTTGTGGATATAAGAAATTCTATCTTATCATTACCTTCTGAAGTAAATTGAGATTTTTTTTGAAAATCAACCTTAAAATCAACTTTCGTCATATTTAAGGCAGCTAATTCTCTTTTTATATTTTCTTCTAAAATATTTGAAATCTTCTTTCTTTTAACTGATAGTTTTTCAGAGTATATCTCAAGATTCTTTTCTAATTCTAATATCTTTTTATTTGTTTCTTCAAACTCTTTCTCAAAATTAAGTAATTCATCTAATCTTTCTTCCGATTTATTTCTAAAATCTAAAATCTTTTCTATAGTATTCCCATATTTCTTTTTTAATTTATTTACAAGATTAATCCTATCAGTTAAAAAATTTAGCCTTTCTAAATCCACCTCTATATTATCTAAATAATTCCTTAACTCTCTGTATAAATCTTGCAATTCGTAATTAATACCTTCAAACTGCTTATGTAAATTTACAAGTTTTTCATCAAATTTTTTTACATTAGCAATAAGCGAAATACTTTTATTCATTAGATCTAATATTCCAGGTGATCCGAAACTTTCATTGTTTAAATAAGTCAATGATTCTTCAATAGAACAAGATATTTCATTTATATTAGTTAATCGTCTATATTCATTTTCAATATTTAATTCATCATCATTATTAAGTTTTGCATCATCAATTTCTTGAAGCTGAAATTTTAGTATATCTATCTCTCTATCTCTTTCACTACTATCTATAGATAATTTTTTTATCTTTTTTTTCTCATTTGTCCATTCGTCATAATACATTTTAATTTTTTCTTTTAATTCTATTAGATCACAATCTCCAAAAGAATCTACTAAAATTTCATGATTAGATGAATCTAACAATGACTGATGCTCATGCTGTCCAAATATATCAACTAATTTTGTTGTTATATTTTTAAGCATACTGGAAGTAATATTTCTTCCATTAACCCTAGATAAACTAGGACTATTTAAGTAAATTTCTCTAGAAATAATTATAAGATTATCATCATCCATATCTATAGAATATTCCTCTAAAATAGGCATTATAATAGATGGGTTCTCTATATAAAAAACCCCTTCTAGTATAGCCTTTTCATGGCCAGATTGTATAAATTCTCTATTACATCTAGATCCTAAAATAATACCAATAGCCTCTATTAATATAGATTTACCAGATCCAGTTTCCCCAGTAATAATATTTAATCCCTTAGTAAAATTTACCTTCAAGTCCTCAATAATTGCAAAATTTTTAATACTTAACTCAACTAGCATGTAAAAACCCCCAAATTAATAAAATTACATTTAACTAAGAGTACTATGAGCTTCTTCAATAACTGCAAAAATTGATTCATCATCTATTATATTATTTATATTGTTTTTTAAGTAAATTAAAAACTCAATATTTCCCGTTGCACCAGTTATAGGTGAGTATGTTAATCCATAAATACCCAAATCAATCTCAAGACAAAATTGCATTACAGATTTTATTACATCAAAGTGTATTTTTTTGTCTCTAATAACACCTTTTTTTCCAACTTTATCTTTTCCAGCTTCGAACTGTGGCTTAATTAGGGCAACTACTCCTCCATTTTCATCTAATAAATTTTTTGCCACAGGTAGAACTAAACGTAAAGAGATAAAAGATACATCAATAGAGATGAAATTTATTTTTTCTCCGATATCTTCATTTGTTACATTTCTTATATTGGTTCTCTCCATAACTACCACTCTAGAATCATTTCGTAGCTTCCAATCCAGCTGACCGTAACCTACATCAACAGCAAAAACCCTTGAGGCTCCATTTTTCAACATACAATCTGTAAAACCTCCCGTAGAAGATCCAATATCCATGGTTACTTTATCTTGTAAGGATAAATCAAAACTATCAATAGCTTTTTCAAGCTTTAAACCACCACGACTCACATATATATTGGGATTCTCTTTAATAATAATTTCCACATCTTCATCTAATTTTTCTCCAGGTTTGTCAATTCTAAGGTTACCAATAAAGACTGAACCTTCCATTATTACTCTCTTTCCCTTCTCTCTAGAATCCACTAGACCTTTTTCATATAAAATTACATCCGCTCTTTTTTTCACTTATCATCTCTCCAAATAAATTACTTTTTATTTTTTTTCTTATTAGGGAATATATCAATCCCAAGCCTTTTCTCTATTAGATTCAATATTTTAGCAATACTATAAATAATTCTTTCATAGTTAAATAGTGCTATTGATTTACCAAAAGCCTTGCCTCCTACTGTAAATGCAGCTATTAAAGAAGTAATTATTATTGTAAGCATCGTACCATCTACTAAACTATATCTATTCATCAATTTATATATTATTGTAGTACCTGCTGCACCAGATAAGATACCACTAATATCTCCTATGACATCATTACAAAAGTTCGATACCTGCCCTGCATTTCTAACAAGT
The DNA here is from genome assembly GCF_902479755.1 of uncultured Tissierella sp. Classification (NCBI taxonomy): domain Bacteria; kingdom Bacillati; phylum Bacillota; class Tissierellia; order Tissierellales; family Tissierellaceae; genus Tissierella; species uncultured Tissierella sp. The sequence continues at coordinate 40,735 of NZ_CABSQO010000023.1, forward strand.
TTTATTGCAAATTTTGCTTCTTCAACTTTATTAGCTGCCATAGCATGAAAAGGTTTTTCTTCTGCTGTAGTTACAGCTATTCCTATAATATCAAAAATAATTCCTATTAAAATAATAACAATTAAAACGATGAATGCCGCTGCAATATCTAAATTTGTAACTAAATTCTCAGTAATAACCGAAACAATAATAGACATAATAAAAGTCCATATACTTATAAAAAACACCCATTTTAAATTATATCTAGTAAAAATTCCTTCTTCTTCTTTTTTATTCATATATTAGTGTTCCCTCCATGACCCTTTATACGAAAACTAATAATAGTATATACGCAAAAAGCTGATAGCTACAAGCTATCAGCTATAAGAGTGGTAGTAAACTGTGTAAATCTTACGGCTTTAGGTCCAGCAGGATTTCCCTAATAAAAACTGTCTGTCGCCATAACAGCGGTTTCCCTTTAATTCTATTATCATCTTGTCGCCAAAGATAAAACTGGATTGCCACTTAGTCCGCACTGTAATCCACAACTTACCTCTTTTAGAACAGTCTAGGAGTTTTCCTCTGCAGCCATTCTATTCCTTAGCCTCTTTTGCAAAATAGGTTTCGATAACAGAACTTAAGATATATCGGGCCCTTTAATATCTCAAGTTGAACTTATCATCCGCCATACTTCACTCAAGGCAGGCTACTCTGCTTCTAGTAATATATACATAGCAGGTTTATCATGATATGTCTTTTAAAATATGGAATATCATGTCTCCACGAGAGTAGGGTCATCGCCTGCATGCCATTGCAGATCGCCCCATCCCTCTTACTCCCTGTAAGGACCCACGACTGGGCGTCGCAAGCCGAAACAAAGAACTTCATCGATATGCCCTTCGACGGATTTTTAGCCCCGCCCTCTAGAATAGTTGTGCTGACTAGAATACTGTACCACTCAAGCTAAAAATATTATAGCATAATTTTTCCTAAAATTCAATTGAGATTATACTAATTATCACGTTTAACCAGTTCTTCTGTTAGAGAAACTAAAAAATTAATATCTCTATTTTTCAATGTCATTAAGGCATCAATAGCCTTGTTGCTATATTCACGAGCGGCAATTCTAGCCTTATTAATGTCATGAAATGTTAAATATGTTAGTTTTTTTATATCTTTATCCTGATTCATATCTAAAATATCATCTCTAATCTGATAAGCTAATCCAAGATTTAATCCAAATTCTCTTATGGATTCAATTTCCTCTTCTTTAGCTTCTCCAACAATTGCACCTGTAACCAAAGCAGATTGAATTAAAGCCGCAGTTTTTGTTTTATACATAAACATTAGTTTATCTTCTGCCATCGTATCATGATTGGCAAACAAATCAACCACTTGCCCGCCTATCATACCATATACACCTGCATATCTACTAATCTCTTTAAATGCTCTTATATGTTTTTTATAGTTATCTATAGTTTTAAGTTCTTCCATATGATCTGCAATAGTTTCAAAAGCAGAATTCAACAAGCCATCACCAGAAAGTATTGCCATAGCTTCACCAAATACCTTGTGATTAGTTGGTTTTCCCCTTCTAAAGTCATCATTATCCATAGCTGGAAGATCATCATGGATTAAAGAATATGTATGTATCATCTCAATAGCTACTGCATAGGGTAATACTTCCTCAATATCTTTGCCAAACATCTCATAGGATTTAATAGCCATTATAGGTCTTAGTCTTTTACCTCCTGTAAATAAGCTATAATCCATAGTTTCAAAGATTCTCTTTTGATAACCATTTCTATCTTTAAATCTTTTCTTAAGTTCTTGATCAATAATTGAAATTAAACTTTTTAGTTCATTTTCCATATTTATCCCTCCATAGGGAATTCAATATCTACCATATTCCCATTATCATCTTTTAATAAAATTTTAATCTCACCTTCTGCCTTAGATAATAACTCATTGCAATAATTATATATGTCCATACCTTTCTTAAATTTATCTAAGGAGTCATTAAGAGTACAATTCTCTTCCTCTAATTCTTTTAGTATAGACTCTAATTTTAAAATAGCTTCCTCATAAGTTAAATCCTTATTTTTCAACTACGAGCTCCCCCTTATCAATACTCTTTATTATGGACCTTATTTTTCCATCTTTCAGTAGTATATTAATTTCTTCATCTATTGTAGTATCATCAATAGATTTAATTATCTTCCCTTGGCTATCAATTAAAATACCATAACCTCTATCTAAAGCTAAAAGTGGATTTAATAAATCAAGACTATTTTTCAAGTCTAATAGCTCTGATTTTTTACCCATAAGTTTTTTTTCTACTATATAATTTAAATCTCTAAATAAACTATCTATTTCTTGTCTCTTATCTCTTAGCTGATTCATAGGATTATAGAACTTAAGATTTGCATTTAAATGTTTGACCTTTATTCTATAATCTTCTATAAGATTAAGCATTAACTTAGTTAATCTATTGTATTTACTTTCCAATTCACTATTTAAATGGCAAATATCTGGCACCGAAAGTTCTGCCGCTGCTGATGGCGTAGGCGCTCTTAAATCAGCAACAAAATCTGCTATAGTAAAATCTGTTTCATGACCTACAGCAGATATAACAGGAGTTCTTAATTTATAAATTGTTCTAGCAACTTCTTCATCATTAAAAGCGAAAAGCTCTTCTATAGAACCTCCACCTCTACCAGTTATAATAAGATCTATATCTTCTCTACTATCTAGATAATTAAGTCCCTTACAAATTTCCATAGGTGCTTGTGAGCCTTGTACTAAAGATGGATATATGAGTATATTACATGGTGGAAATCTTCTTTTAATTACAGTAATTATATCTCTTATAGCAGCACCAGTAGACGAAGTAACAACTCCTATCTTCTTTGGCATAAATGGAATAGGCTTCTTGTCACATTCTGAAAACATTCCTTCAGACTCTAATTTTTTCTTTAGTTCCTCAAAAGCTTTATATAAATTCCCTAATCCACTTTCCTTAATATGTCTGATATAAAGTTGATAATCTCCTTCTTTTTCATATAAAGAAACATAACCTGTTGCTATAATTTTCATCCCATCTTCAAGATTAAACTTTAAATTCCCATTATCACTTTTAAACATAACAGCTTTGATTTTACCCTTTTCATCTTTAAGATTAAAATACATATGCCCGCTGTAATGATGTTTGAAATTTGATATCTCACCTTCAACACTTAAATTAGATAAAATCATATCTCCTAGAAATACTCTTTTGATATAAGAGTTCACTTCACTTACCTTTAGAGGCCGTATATCCATATCTTATCTCCATAGTATTTATTTTTTATCAATATTTCTAACGAATCCACCCAATACTCCATTGATAAACTTAAAAGATTCCTCTGTGCTATATTTTTTTACAATTTCAATGGCTTCATTAATAGACACTTCTATTGGTATATCTTTTCTATATAGAATTTCATATACAGCTATACGTAAAACTGCTAAATCAATTTTTGCTAGTCTATTTAAATTCCATCCTTCTGAATATAATTCAATATATTTATCAATTGACTCTAAATTTTCTTTTATTTTAGTCATCGCATCTAAAATATATTCCTTTTCCAATTCATCAAAAGGAAAATTATTAAAATATAGTCCTAATGCTTCATCAGAAAAATCCTCATTTATTTCCATTTGATAGAGTATTTTCATTGTTCCTTCTCTTGCTTGCTTTCTTCCCATTTTTCCCTCCTACAAATCTAAAACTATAATAATATATTAACTTCTGCCACCTGGAGGAAGTACTTTTTCCAACAATTCTCTAAAGTTAATATTTTTATAAGATTTGCTTCCTAAAGTATATCCTATACAAGTACATATAAAAATAAACATGGTTTTAAAAAAACCAATAATAAGAATTACAACACCTAATAAGAATCCTAATAAAGCACCAAAAAATTTTCCTTTGTTATTACTAACTAATTCTAAAAGGTCATTTAACATTTGTTTACCCATATACAACACCCCATTTACCTTACAACCCTAGTAGGTGCCGCTACATTGTTTGCTTTTACCTTCACTTCTGCTACCTTTGCTCCAGTTGCATTTTCAATATACTCTTTTACCATAACTTGTAACTCTTTAGTAACCTCTGGAATATTAATCTCTGGTAAAACATCTCCCATAAGCTCAATTTTAATTTGTCCTTCTAAAAGATTTACACTAGTTCTAATATTATTCATCCCTGAAAATTTATCAACTACATTCTGTACTAGTCCAATTATTGTGTTAGCGTAAATAATAATTTCACCATATTCATTTGTTGTAACTAAATATGAACCTTCAGTTTTATTATCTTTTCTAGAAAAACCAGAAAAAATAATTCTTATGCTAGCAATAAGTAAAACTATCCCCGCTAAAGTATAATAATAGTTTCTATTCATATTAGCAACCATATTAATAATACTATTTATAGATAAAGGCCCAAAAATATTAAAAGGAATTACAATAATACAAAAAGACAATACTAATATACATAAAGCAAATAAAGCAATAATTAACCTATCTAAGATCTTCATCAGTATATCCCCTCTCCCAGTATTTAAAATTACCCTCTGGTCTACAGAGGGTAAATATACTATTTTACTCTTGGCTCTACTTCTATTTTTCTTTCCTTTGGAATATTTACACCTTGAATATTTACGTTTACTTCTACAACATTTAGACCTGTCATAGTTTCCACTGTATTTTTAACATTTTCCTGTACATTCTTACCAAGTTCAGAGATTTTTGAACCATATTCCACAATAATATATAAATCTATGACAGCTTCTTTTTCACCAGCTTCTACCTTGACACCTTTAGATAAGTTCTTCATACCTAACATTTCAGTAATTCCGCCAGTAATGCCACCACTCATACCTGCTACACCATCAACTTCAGTAGCAGCAACCCCAGCAATGATTGCAATAACATCATCTGAGATTCTTACTGTACCATGTTCAATATTCTCATCATTATAATTATCAGCCAAAATTAAACACCTCCATACAACTATAAGTTCTTAAGGCTATTATATCAGAGGATAATATCATTTACAAACATTTCTATTGCTTTTTCATTATTTTAATATTATTATTATCATAATCCGTCTCTGATTTTACTATATCCAGGATTTTTATCATATCTTGCTCTGTTAGTTCTGCACTTGATACAACTATTTTTATATCCTTATCCGTTAAAAACACAATTGCATCATCAAAACCTTTACCCTTTATCAGCCCTTCAATTTGAAGTTCTTTTTCTGAGTTGTTTCCAAGTTTCATTATTTCCATTTGAGCCTCTTTTCTTACATCTTCAGATGTGTTTTTATTATTAACGATTATATCTAATCTATCAACTAAAGAAGCTCTCAGCTTATCCCTAGATAGTCTATACTCAACAAAATAATTTTTAATGTTTTTACTAGCTTCTGTATACATTGCTTCAAGTGCATCATTTCCCTCAGTCTTTGTTGAATCTATTATATCTACTTCTTCAGCAGGGTCAATATTTAACTCAGTCATACCTGTTTCTATATCTTCTTGGTATTTTTCATTCTTAGCTAATTCCATTAATTCATGATTTTGATAATCTTTTGAAGATTTACGTTGAGCTTGTTGTGTTAATTGATGATTTAAATATCCTGTAAATACTAACAATACAACTAATAATCCAATAATTGCAGGTCTTTTAATTTTAAACATAATTATTCTCCCCCTTATTTACTTGAATATACTTGAACCTTATTCCCCTTTATTCCTAATACAGTTTTCACAGCATCATAAAGCATTTCTTTTATTTCAGGGTCATTTGCACCCTCTGCAACTACAATAACGCCCTGTACAGTGGGTTTAATTTCTTTAACTACTAACAGTGAACCATCATTCCCCCTAGTTACTACTTGAGTAGTTATATCTTCCCTATGTACCTCCCTAGTCCCTCCCTCTGAATCATTTTCTACAGTATTTTCTGTAGTCTTTGTGGTGTTAGCAGCAGTTATTTTCTCTATGCTATTTTCTAAAGTTACCATGACACTTACTTTCCCTACACCATTTAGCTTGCTAAGAATAGTAACTAATTTTCTTTCTAGATAGCCACTATAATCTGATTCTAAGTTATAATCAGTCTCCTTCAGATATTGATCATTACTGTTATCAATTTCTTCAGTTTTAGATCCTAGAAAAACATTAGCTACAATTAAAAATATGATGGATATAAGCAGTATTATGAATAAATTATTAATAAACTTTTTATTATTCATTTTTTCTAGATATTTTTTTATTTTATCTAATATTTCGTTCATTTTATTCACCTTTCCCCTTTTTATCTATTTCTATATTTATCCTATCCTTATCCACTAAATAGTTGTTAGATATTAAATCTTTTAAGTCTGTTAAATCTTTATAATCTTCATCTAATGATTTTATATCCTTTATATTGTTTTGTATTTCAATCGTTTTTACTTTTCCAACATGAATTTTACTTTTATCTGTAATCTCTTCCTTTTCCCCTACAAGAATATTTAAATAGTCTATTTCCCCATAATTTTCTTCCTTATCTATTATTCCAACTACGATATCTACTACTCTGTAATTAGTTTTTTCTTCAATCAATCCTGTTATCTCCTTTGATATTTTTTCTTTGTATATTTTTTCTATTTGCTTCTCCTGCTGGGTGTAAAGTTCATTGTTTTGCTCATTGTCAAAAATATTTGGCTTAGAGTAGTTAAACACTGATTGTTCAAAGTTAAAATTTAATTTTAAAAGTTTTGCAAATGGACTGATAATTGTAAATATGATTAACAATCCTATTACCATATTAATATATTTTTTCATATTCCCCTTAGGCATTATAAGCTCTGCAATTGAAATAAGTATAAATAAAACTACTATATCCTTTAACCATGTACTTACAAAAGATATTGCATACATATATTCACCTACCTTAACATTAGTAAATTATTTCCTGCCTCAACAATAATAGTTATAGTAATAAAAAACATTGTTCCAGTAGAAATAAGACTAACTAGAATAAGTAGCAAAGATTTTCCAACTTGATTAAAAAATTCAACTAAATTACTAGACCCTACTGGTTGTATAACTACTGTTATTAGTTTATAAGTAAACAGCAATACTAAAATCTTAATAACAGGTAAAATACATATAAATAATAAGATCAGAAGTCCAATAAATCCAAGGCCATTTTTTAATATTGCAGAACAACCTACTACAGCTTCAACAGCATCAGATAAAAAGCCTCCTACAATAGGTATTAGTTTATCTACAGCAAATTTTGCTGTTCTTATAGTCAATCCATCTATTTTTGTTCCTAGACCATAAATAGTAATTATACCTATAAATAAAGTAAGAGCACCAGAGATTATAAAGGTTATTACTTGTCTACCTAATTCAGATAGCTTACTAAACTCTACTCTATTTGATATATTGCTTATAATACTTATAATAAATGAGAAGTAAATCAAAGGTAGAATTATAGTTTTTATTAAAATTCCAATAAGATTTACCGTCATAAGTATCATTGGATGAAACAGCATTTTGGTATTAGGTCCTGATGCTGCAGTGAGTAGAGTAAGTAAAATTGGAAGAATTGCTTGCATAAACCCAACCATTCTGTCTATTGTCTCCTTTGCAAGTTCCATTACTTGAGTAAAACTACTGATTACCAAGATCGCAATTAAAACATATGAAATGTAATTTGCTAATTCTGCAACAGAAGCATTCTCAAAAGTTGATTGAAGATTAGTCAATATTGAAGAAATTAGTGTAATAATAAGAATTTTAGCTAGTAAAATTAATGATGTTCTCAGTTCCTTAAAAAATAATAACCCAATATTTTTAACGATATCTTTAAAAGTAAATTTCACATCACCTTTTATTAAACCTAGCAAAAAATCTTTGGTATTAAACTTTGGTAAAAGTTCATTTTCTCTCATTGTATCTTCTACAATTTTTTCTAAATCACCGATATTTAAAATATCTATTTGTTCATCCATAATAAATGAACTACCATCATTAGCATAAACTGTACTTCCAAATATTAGTAAATATATAATAAAAATAACAATGTAATTTTTTTTCATATGTTTCACCTTCACGGAAGTATTTTTATAATTAACTCCATAAGAGCTAAAAGGATAGGAATTGCAAGAACCATAATTATAACTTTTCCACCTAGTTCAATTTTCATAGCAATACTATCTTCTCCAGCATCTCGTGATATCTGTGCTCCAAATTCAACTATATAAGCCATTCCAATTATCTTGAGAATTGTAGAAAAATATGCAAATTCTATATTTACTCTTCTAGCTAAAGTATTCAAAGTCTGTATTACATAGGATAATTCTCCTAAAATCATGGTGAAAATAACTACACCAGTTAATATGCTTATATATAAAGCAAATTCTGGTCTTGTACTTTTTAAAATAATGATAAATACTGTAGCCACGATTCCAATACCTACTATTTTAATGATTTCCATCTCATATTCTCCTTATAACAGTATTACAATCTGAATAATACTTTTACATTATCAAAGAGCTTGCTAATTAGATTTATTACAATACCTAAGACAATGACTACCCCCAATAAAGTAGTGAAAAAAGCATATTCTTCCTTTCCTGACTTATCCAATATCATATTTAAGACAGCTATAACTACTCCAAGTCCCGCAATCTTGAAAATTAGATCTATTTCCATACCCTTTTCCTCCCTATATCAGTAAAATTATTATTCCTGCTCCAGTTATGACTCCTAGACTTCTATATAATTTCTCATTCTTATTTCTTTCAATTCTTGCCTCTAAAATTTGAGCAGCTATCTGATTTAAAATCAGTATAAAATTTTTCTGCTGATCAGTTCTATCGGACGTTCCCAAAACTCTACCTAAAGCTAAGAATATTTCTACATCTTCTTTTATTAAATGAAAATCTTCATACAATTTGTCCTCAACTGATAAAAAACTGTAATATACACCCTCCCTCTTATTCAGTAGTAAATCACTTTTTATCTCTTCAAATATATAAGAAACCTTACTTTTTCCTTTTTTAGATACATTGGATAAGGCTTCTGGCAGTGGTGTCGCTCCATATACTATTTCTGTTTCCAACATCTTAATGCACTGCTCAAAATATATTAGATTTTCTAATCTTGATGAAAAAGTCTTTCCATAAAGATATCCTATAGTACTAGAAGTTAGGAAAATCAATAGTGAAGACATTAACTTTAATAAAATCATTTTAATCACTCTTTCCACTGTAAATAGGCTTAAAACTAAAACCATCTATTATTTCCTTTATTGTTCCGACTCCTTTTGATCTGTCAAGTATAAGAAATCTTTCAAATATATTTTCTTCAAATAACTCCTTCATACTAGATTTATTCATTACCTCTTCTAAGCTACTTCCATGAATTGTAGCTATAAACTTTATACCTGCCCTCAGTGCTTCATTAATTGCCTCTACATCCCTTTTATTACCTATTTCATCTACAGCTATTATATCTGGTGATAAAGATCTAATCGCCATCATAATACCATCAGACTTTAAGCATCCGTCTAAAATATCTGTCCTGATTCCTATATCATTCTGGGCCATTCCCTTATACATTCCAGCTATTTCTGATCTTTCATCAACTACACTGATCTTAAATCCCTGAGAGTCTAACGCTCCAAATCCATTGCTTAAGTTTCTAACTATATCTCGTAGCAATGTTGTTTTTCCGCATTGAGGCGGCGATATAATTAGGGTATTGTAAAATATTCTGGGTTTTTTAACTAAGTAGGAAATCATATTATCAGAAACCCCCAGAACTTCTCTCCCTATTCTTATATTTAATGAAGAAATATTCTTTATAGTTTCAACTCCATTAGAGCCATATATAACCTTGCCACCGATTCCTACTCTATGACCGCCTTTTATAGTTATATATCCATTCTTAATTTCCTCTTCATAAGCATATACAGAATAATTACTAATTAGCTGAAATGTATTCTTAATATGCTCTTCTCTAATAATTACTGCTCTAGATGGATCACAGCTAATATTGCCATTTGCAGATATGAAATAATCCCTGGCTCCATATGAAATTGTTAATGGCCCCCCATTTCGGAGCCTTATTTCCTCTGCTTTTTCCTTATAATTAGAAGGAATTCGAGTTAATATTGTATTTAATTCCTCACATAGATTTTTAACCACATAGTCATATATCCTAGAATTTTTTAACACAACCTGTCCCTCCCTTATATCAATTCTATGAAATTACAATTTATATATTCCAAAAAAATAAAAGCCAAGGCTTTTATTTTTAAATTATTAACTTACAATTGTACAAGCAGCTTTCTCTATTAATCATTAATTAAAAAAAGTTCTAAGGTTAAATAACCTTAGAACTTTTTTTAATTAATTTATTATTCATCTTCCCCATCAAAATGACAACAACAGTCTTCGTCATCACAGTAATCATCAAAATCATCAAAATCAAAGTCTTCATCATAATCATAATCTTCATCATCTGTTCCATAAATTTCATCTTCTACATCTGCTAGATCTTCATCGATGAAGTTTACATATTCCTCTAATTCCTCTTGATTTTCAATAGTTTCATCTAATACATCAGCAAATTCTTCTAGTACATCTACTATTTGAAGTAATAATTTACCCTCTTTTGAGCTCTCATCAACTCCCAAGCCGTCAGCTAATCCTTTTAAATAAGATACTTTTTGCATTAAATATTCCATTCTTATCCCTCCTAATATTTTGTATTCTAAAAAACATTATTACCTAAACTCTGGATAAATACTCACCAGTTCTTGTATCTATCTTTATTTTATCCCCTATATTTACAAATAAAGGAACTGTTATAACAGCACCTGTCTCTACAGTAGCTGGTTTATTAGCACCTGAAGCAGTATCACCCTTTACGCCTGGCTCAGTTTCAGTAACCTCTAATTCAACAAAGTTTGGTGCATTTACTTCAAAAGCCTTACCATGATAAAACCTAATAGTAGCATTATCATTTTCTTTTAAATATACCATAGCTTCTTCCACTGCATCCTTCTCTAAAGGTAACTGCTCATAGGTTTCAGTATCCATGAAATAAAATAATTCACCATCATTATATAAGTACTGCATTTCCTTAGTTTCGATTTGTGCCTTTGGAAATCTTTCTGTTGGGTTAAAAGTAACTTCTTTAGTTCCCCCAGACATTACGGACTTTATTTTTGTTCTAACAAATGCTGCTCCCTTTCCAGGCTTAACATGTTGGAAATCAATTATCTGATATACATCTCCATCCATTTCAAATGTTATGCCTTTTCTAAAATCACTTGCTGATATCATATCTTTACCCTCCTATATTCTGCTTATTCAATAATTTTAAGGCATCCATAGCTACTAAATAGCTGATAGATCCTAAACCTGATATTTGTCCTGTACAAACAGGAGCTATAACAGACTCTTTTCTAAAATCTTCTCTTCCATAAATATTAGATAAGTGAACCTCTATTACAGGTATTTCTAGTATTTCTATAGCATCTCTTATAACTATACTATAATGCGTAAATCCTGCAGGATTAATAATTAGCCCCGTATACCCAGATTTCATAATATCCTGAATTTTGTCCACAATCTGACCTTCATGATTAGATTGAAAGATTTCAACTTCCATACCTAACTCTATAGCTTTATTTTCAATAAGTCTACTAATTTGTTCTAGAGACTCTTTACCATAGATAGAACGATCTCTTTTGTCTAAAAGGTTTAGGTTTGGACCATGAATAATAAGTATTCTCATAATCATATATCCTCTACTTTCCATTTTATTATATCAGTCTCTATTATTTACCTCAAGAGTTAATTTTAACACATTTTCTCAAAATTTCATAGATAATTTCATCGATTGACTTGCCATCTACACAAATTATAAAATCAGCAGCAGATAAATATAATTCTTTTCTACTATCACACATGATTTTTGTCTTTATATATAGGTCTCTTTCGTCATTTAACAGCGGTCTAACAGTTTTAGATTTCTTAATGTTATTTACTATATTTTCTATTGAAGATTCCAACAATATTAATACTCCATTTTTTTTAAGACTAACTATATTATTATCATTTAATACTATACCTCCACCTGTAGATATTATTAGATTTTCTTCTTGATATAATTCATCAATAATTTGATTCTCTAGTTTCCTAAAGTAGAGTTCTCCATATAAGGAAAAAATTTTCTCTATATCTGTTTCCATTTTCCTTTCAATAAGCTCATCAGTATCTACAAATCTTCTATCTAAAACTTTAGATAATGTCTTACCAATAGTTGTTTTTCCTACTCCACTCATTCCTATTAAAACAATATTTTTCATATCTAACACCTATTAATCATGTTTAGGGTTTTCAGACACCATCTCAATAGCCTTTGTCACAGCAGTTATTACATCGGTGTTAAATTGATAGTTCATATTATTAACTTTAGCATATAAATAACCTTTCTCAGTTACAACATATTTAGGATTTAAATTATTTAACGCAATAGCTGCTATATCTAATCTACATTTTTCACATTGACATTTAATTTCTACTTCTTTTTGTATGCTATCAATAGCATTTAAAACCTCATTCTCCATTAAATTATATAGTTCCATAATAATCCCCCTCATATTAGTCGCTTTTTATTAAATATAGATTTGGCTCAATAAATCCAGGTAAATACGTTCCATATTTATAGACAGAATGTCTACTATATATAATATCGTCTCTTTCAATGAAATCATTATTAATTATGTTATTAGTAATCATTATTCCCTTGATATTAGTTCTTATATTTTCATCAATTTTTATTTCTCCATCTCTAGCTATTATTATACCAGTAAATTCAAAATCCTTAGATATGGTTATATTGCCTTCAATATATATTAGTCCAGAAAGCTTTATAGTTTCCTTTGGTGTATTGAAGTTGCCTATATAGAAATTGACAGGATTTTCTCCAAATTCTCTTATAATAATAAACACCTCTTTATTATTGAATGTTTCTATATAAGGCAAAGTCATCGATTCTCTAAATGAGATTATCTCAAAATAAGTATTATCCTTTTTATCCAAAATAATATGGTTAAAGTTCGAAGATTCCATGCCATAGATATTCTCTGGCTTATTACAGTTATTTATATTAATATCTTTTGATATCTTTAATAGTAAGTCTATTAAATCCTCTTTATATCTGTTCTCTATAGAATTTACATCAAGAATCGGATTCTCTGCTTCAAAAATCTCATTAATCAGTTCTATATAGGATGTTACTGTAGTTATTAATCCATTAAAATTACTTTTTGCAACAAGTTGCAATTCTTTTTTATTATCTTTATCTACTAAAATTACTCTAACTTTATCTAATTCATCTCCTAACTTTAAATCTTCCCTATTTATTGTTATATCTTTCGGTTGCTTCGAAAAAGGTAGGGTTCTAAAATATTCTACTAAAGCTGGATACAATTGGTCAGAATAATATTTATCTTCATGGAGTGTCATATAAATTTTTCCTTCAGCTGAGTAATAGGATTGAATATTATTTTCAGTTGATCTCAATATTAAACGCCCTAATCTAGTAGTATGTTCAAGATACAGTATCATAATCATCAATACAGGCATAACAATTAAACATATTATAGAAATAAATCCTTCTCTAGCTTTCATAAGTCCTCCAAACCATTAATAATCTATAGGACATCTAATATAGATATCAGATTTTAAATCTAATTTCTCATAATTATATTTGAATTTTAAGTCTAAATAAATTATAGAATTCTCAACATCAAATTTTGTATCTTCAATATTATCTACAAATTCGCAAAGATCATTATTTCCATCAAAATGTATATATAGCGGGTATTTATCATCTACTCTACTGCATGCCATCCTGACAAGCTTATCGTTCTTCCTATGGTATGTAATATATCTGTATATATTTTTAGACTTCTCTTCTTCAATTATCATAATAATAAATCCAATATTAGTAGGAAATTTCTTTTTTAGATCTTTAATCTTATCAGAAGAAATAATCTTATCTGCAGCCCTAATATCTCCTTTTATATATTCAATTGCATATCTGCCATTCATCATTAACTGGTCTTTTTCGTCTCCTATGGTGCAAGCTTCTATAGAAAGATCTAAAATACTAAAAATAGGTATAATAATTAATGAACAAATAGCCAATGATAAAATTATTTCTATTAAAGTGAATCCTCTATTTTTGTGGTAGATATGTATTGTACTCCACATCTCCAACACTACTCCCCTCTATATTATGATATACAAAAATAGAAATCATCCATAATAAGTCTGACTTTTGATTCTTTTCTATTTTTAAATAGTATTTTTCATTACTTTCTTTTTTAGGTATAGTAACTTCAACAGAATTATGTGCCCTAAATAACTCTATTAATTCTACAATATCTGTATCGTATATAAAATCATAAGAAGCCTTATCTTTATCAAAAGCCTTAATTTTTTCTACAGCCATTTCGCCAATATATATCATTTCCATTCTTAATTTGTTGTTTCTTAATCTAATGAAAGATGAGTTAATTATAGGTAAAACAGTAACAGCTATCAACCCTAATAAAAATAACCCTAATATAGTTTCAACTAAAGTAAATCCTTTTTTGATCATAATAACGCCTCGTTTCATTTACTATTAATATAAAGATTAACTTTACCAGTAGCTGGTGTTATGGTTATTTCTATATTCTCTTTTTTACTATTAGTAAGTAAAATCTTTCCTGCGTTGTTTGGTGTACCATTTGGGTAAAATTTCATAATACTATTAAAATTATTTCCTTTGATAATTATTCCATTACAAAATTTAATATCTTTTATAATAGTAACAATTAATCCATCTTCCTTAGCAATTTTATATCTATTCCTATCAACATAAACATATAAAATGTAATTGCAATTCTCCACCACTGCACTATTTCTAGCAAAGATTATATCTCTTTTAAACTCCATTAATTCTTTTTTCTCACGAGTATTAAAGATAATTTTTGTACTAGGTATTCCTATGGATAAAACAATAGCAAATAGTGCTATTACAACTAATAATTCAACTAGAGTATAGCCATATTCGCTATTACAATTTTTATTATCAATATTGCCATTCATTTAATTGATGCAGCAGAAATGTGAATTCTGCTCTAGTTATTTTATTATTCATACTATCTTTGCTACTGGAGCGAATTTTTTTCTCATAAAGCATTCTATCAGCAAAATAATCCCATTTAATACCCTTATCATTTAATACCCTAGACATTATAATCTCGACCTCCTTATAGGTAATTGGATTGTGAGGTCTAAAAGTATTGTCAGAATATCCATTTACTATTTTGTAATAAGTTGCATAAGATATAGCTTTTTCTGCATAACCAAACTCCTTATAATCTTTAAACTGAGTCACATTTGTAGAATCATATGGAGGATACCAATCATATAATCTACTTAGCATAGTTACAAATTCTCCTCTTGAAACCTCCTTATCCGGTCTAAAAGATTTATCAGGATATCCATATATAATTTCTCTCTTAACATAAGTATTTATCTCATCTTTAGCCCAATGTCCTCTAGATTCATGGAAAATTGGCAACTCATTATCAACTCTTACAGCATAAATATTTCCCATCAAACTTATGTTATTTAAATTTATATCTGCAACTAAATAGTCTCCATCTTGTTTAGATGGTATATAAATCCATTTATTATAATGGTACTTGTATATACCATATTTAACATCCTTCCCATAAGATTTAAATTTAATAGTAATTTTTTTATTCTTATCAAATGTGCCTTCTAAGTTCATGATCTTTAGTCCATATACCCCTGAAGCTTGGGTATGTCTTGAAGAGTTAGGATTCACATAGGATGTAGGAATACTATCTATGGTTACAATTACATCATTGTAATATGTTCCAGCCTCAATATCTACTAAAAATTTATCATCTTCGGGTATTCCAATATTATTCTTACCATCTATTGAAATCTTTTCTGTATGAGTCTTAACTCTATTGCTATCCTGTTGAAGTTTTTTATAGGTTTCATTATACGACTTCATAAACTCATCCCAATAACCGATTATAAAAGCATCTCTATAATTTTCAGACTGAAATTGAAGACCATATTCATCTACAATATTTTTATCATCAACCTTGTGGCCAGTCCATGAGTTAGATTTACCTAATGTAATATCTATAATAGCTGCATATTCACCCTTCATTCTACCTATGGTCCTTCCACCTTCTTCACCATTTAAATCAGGTGTTTCTATACTTTCTTTATTTGCCCTTCTATACGCTTCATTGTAATAAAGCATATACCCTCCATCCGTTTTACCTTCTGTGGTTTTAATGTCTTTTCCAAATTCAAATCCTGCCAAAAACGCATCTTTATATTCATTAGATTCATTATTTAAATTGAACATATCTATAATCTCTTTGTCAGAAGGTATATTCCTTCTGTAATCATTGCTAAGTCCTAGTAAATAATCTTTCCTTCCATTTAACTCAGCCAAATCTCTAGCATATTCATCTCCATCTTCTAACCCTTGTTCATAAGAATTATGTTTTTCTCCTAATTTTGCCACCTGAAATGCAGCTTCAAAAGATAGTTTATATGACCTTCTAAATCCTTCTATAAAGCCATTTCTATATTCTCTAGATTCTCTATTTAACTCAAACATATCGCTCAATTTTCTATCGCTAGGGACATATCTCTCCCAATTATTTTTATTTCCAGAATTATATGCAATATAGCCATCTATCCTTCCCATTATAGTACCAAAATCTTCTGCACCATAAATAAGTATGGTTTCTTTATCTTCTAATCTATATGCGGCATAATATGCTTCTTTAAAAGCTGTTTCATATCCAGTTTTAAAGCCATCAATATAATCTTTAGATCTTCCCTTAAGATTTAACTCCCTCTCATAATCATCAATATTACTTTCTAGAGTTTGCCTCATTGTATTAGTCTTATTTTGAGCATCATAATTTCCAGTAAAAGTTCCATCAGATTTTCCTTTTTGCACCCCCTCATTATAGCCATTTTTATAATCAATGCTGATTTCATCTGCATATACATAGATACTGCTTAAAATCATTGCAATCATCAATACAATCAATATTAATCTATATTTCCCCATCATTTCACCTTCTCATCGCTTTTTTAGTACAAGAACTTTACCAATAGGAAGTGTATCGCTAGCTTTCATTTCATTAAGCTTTAATATTTCATTTTTATATTTATTACTTCCATAATATTTAATACTAATACTCTCAAAACTATCGCCCTTTTCTACTACATGGAATATATAATCCCCCACACTCATATCATTACCATCTTCATCAATATTTCTAGTATATATAGCTTCAAGCCTATCCATTAAAAGTACTCCATAATTATCTCTATCCTTAGGAATTTCTACATATAATTTTTCCAACTTAAGAGGATAAATTTTCAAATCCTCTGGAGGAATCGTTTCAATATATTTCCAGCCAGTCCATCCTATACCTTCAGCAAGAGGAACGTAAGTTTCATCACCCATCTGATCACGGAAAAGAATGCCTATAGTAGCAGGAGAATAGTCATAGGAATAAACCCAAAGCCCAATAGTATTTGGTGGATATTTTAGCAGTATATTATTCTTAGAAACATCTATAAATCCGCGATTTTCTTCTTCAATAGCAACAATATCATATTCAAACCTTAAGGAATATTTATTTGACTTTGCTTTAGTAGACTGAGAAACAGAACCTTTCACAAGTTCTTGAGAAGGTAAAAAGTAACTATTTTTATTTTCAAAATCTAATAAGATCTCCTCTATATAAGGCTTTGTTTCCGTTATTTCACTAATTTTTTCTCCATCTTCACTATTATTCTTATACTCCTCAAAAAAAGCAAAAGGAGTATTTTTACTTTCTTCCTTTACAATATCTATATATACAACATCAGAATTAGTATCAGTGATACCTTCTAAACTATATACTTTTAGAGACATATTTCCATTTAGCTTTCCATCAGCATCCCTATCCATAGACACACTATCTAATAATATCTTTCTTGGGCTGCCTTTCAATGATTTTATAATATCTATAACTCCAACATAGGAGCCATTATATGGTATAGATATATCCATATTCTTTACCTGAAAACCTCCTATATCTTCATAGCTTGGTCTATTAAAGTTCATATCTACAACAGATACTGACTCTTGCTCCAGCAGATTATTTAGCAGATATATTATCTGTGCCTGATCTAATTTGGGGAAATACCTAGATACTATATCTTCTTTTTCTTTATGTAATCTATCCCATTCTTTATTAATGCTACTTTCCTTTCTAAGCACTTCATTAATTTCATCTATTTTCCCCTGATACTCCCGCTTTTGTTCACTTAAATTTTCCATTTTTTCAGCTTGTGGTGTGATGATAAACCTATAACCTACCCATATAAATATAATAATACCTAAAAGGGTTAAAAGAAATTTCTCATTTTTAGTTAATTCTCTAATCTTAATTTTCTTCTTCCATATCTTCTGTATCATCGCTCACACTCCTTAATGTAATATTTAAACTAAAATTATAATAATCTTCTTGTTTTGATATATTTGATACAAAGATTTCATCATAATTATCTATACATTCTAATCCCTTTTGAAATTTTGCAATAGCCCATTTATCTTTTGATATACCAACTATATGAATCTCTTCTCCCTGAATACTTAGGGATGTAAGAAATAGTTCTTCAGGAATATTATCATTTATTTTATCTAACAAAGCTTCATCTACTATATCTCTTTCTTCAATATTTTTATCTAGCAACTTAATTTTATCTACAGATTCCTTAAACTCATTTACCTCTACTTCCTTAATTCTAATTTCTTCCACCTTTTTCAAAGTTTTAGTATCTTCAGCAGTTTCTCTGAGGCTTACCACGATTCTTTTCTCTTGTCTTATGATTATTTCATTATATACTGTATAAGCTATTAAAGATAAAAAGATAAAGGTTATCACTGTAAAATATATAATTTTTTTATCTATTTTAAACTCGTTTTTCTCTATATAATTTTGGAAAAAGTTTAAATCTCTCATGTCTACACCTCATCAGAACGAATTAGTCCACCAATTGCATTAGAAAATTTACTTAAATCTCCAGACCACTTTACCCTATCTAAATTAGATAATTTAACAGCAGGTATATTAAAGTAATTTGAAAATAGATTGTCCATTCCTTTTATATTTGCTAAACTTCCTTGGAGTAAAATAAAATTTATAATATTTCCAATTTCACGAGTTAAATAATATCTAAATACCATCTCAACTTTTTCCATTAGATTAGCTATCGTCGTTCTTACAATATTAAGCATTCTATAATAATCCGTAAACTCTTCCTTAACTATAGATACATCTTTAATTTCTATAACCTTATTTTCTATATCTTCCCAAGAGTAATTAAAAAATGATGATAAGTTTTCATATATAGTTTCTGCTCCTACGTCTATTATTCTGGTTACTTCAATATTTCCATTTTTTATTATGGTAAGTTTTGAACTACTATATCCCATATCTATTGAAGCTATTGACAAGTCTCTAGTATTATAGAATTCATTAACTAATCCATTAAATTTTAATAGCTTAGCCATTGTATTACCTTGATAATCCAAAATTTGTGGTTCAAGTCCCGATTGCTTTATTAACTCTAGATGGCTTATAACCATATCTTTAGGTATACCTATTAAAAGAATATTTAGTTTTTCTACTTCACCTTCTATTTTATTTCCCATTAGAAGATAATCTACTACATAATTTTCAGGATCTACCGGAAGAAAATCACTTAATTGATATTCTATTATAGGTGCTATTTCCTTTTCAGAAACCTTTGGTATTGTAATTTCTCTAGTTATGATACTGGAGCTATTTATAATTCCATAAGCTAAGTCAGTAGAAATTTTATTTTCCTTCAATGCATTTTTTAACAAAGTAACTAATATATCCTTATCTAAAATTTCCCCATCTTTATAGAAATGAGACTCTACTGGTATTGTAATAGCTTTAAATATTTGGATACTATTTTTTGTATATCTACCTTCTATTAATTTAATCTCTTTTGATCCAAAATCTATGGATAGGACTTTTCTTGAAATTGATGGTAATTTCAATGGTATTGCCTCCTTTTATGTTAATAAGAATATTAATATAGTATTTATTTTATTAAATGAAAAAAATGTTTTTATACCAACTTATCAATTGTTCCCCCCAAAAAACCACTATTGAAAATCCTAGAATAATAAATGGGCCAAAGGGTATGGGATCTTTCCTATCTTTAATTTTTATAATCAATAAAAATATTGATATAATTGCACCAAATATAAATGATAAGAAAATTGTAAGAAATATTTTTTTTATACCTAAAATAAATCCTAGTGAGGCTATTAAAGTAACATCTCCTTCTCCCATCCCGCCTTTAGATAATATAATAATTAAAATAAATAGCAGACCACTTAAAACTAGTCCTCCAATACTATTTAATAAATCAAGAGAATTATTATATAATAAAAATGTTAAGATTTTATAAATTATAGATAAAGCTAAAATAAATATAATAAGAATATCTGGTATTATCATGTGCTCTAAATCAATTGCAGTAATCACGATTAATAAAGAAAAAATAACTGTATAGAAAAAAAACTTTAATGTAAATCCAAATTGTATATATATAAATAAATATATAATAGCATTTAATAGTTCAATTCTAAGATACTGTAAGGAAATTTTTTCACCGCAATATCTACATTTCCCCCTTTGGACTATAAAGCTAAATACTGGTACCAAGTCACACCATTTAAGGCTTGTACCACAATTAGGACAATGGGAGGAAGGAAAAACAATGCTTTCCTCCTTTGGTATCCTATATATACATACATTTAAAAATGAACCTATTATTAAACCATATATAAGAATTATTATTTGCATTATGATACTCCTTTTTGGTCCTAGACTTATAATTATTTAAAATCATTACTTAAAAGGATAATTGCTAGAATCTTTTATTATTTCATCAATATCTTTTATCGTTATATTCCCTCCACCTTGAACATAATCTATTCCGTTCTTTGCTATAATTAAACCTTCAAAACTTCCACCATTTAGATAAACCTTTCCATTTGGAGCAAACAATATTCCTTTTATGGTACTTCCACCAAAATTCTCTATTCTAATATCTCCTGTTTTAGCTACAATTATTATATCTTCTACACTTTGGGTCCAACTGCTTTGAACATAAGAGTTAGCATATATTTTAATATTGTCTTTTAATTTCCCCCCTGATACATATCCATTATTTAAATACCAAGAATCTTCTTTTAATGTAGGATATTTAGGTTCAGGGATAGTGGGTCTTTTCGGTTCTTCTACACCATTTACTTTTATTAGTCTATTTAAAATATCTTGATTATAATTATTAGGATATGTTAATGTACCTGTATAGTAAATTTTTGAATTACTTCCCAACCAAGGTGTCCAACCTAATTCTACATTGCCATTTACGTAAACATTTCTATGAATTCTTGCATCTTTTAATTTAAAGTTTCCATTAACAAATATATCACCATATAAATTCATACTGCCATCCCATAAAGTCAGATTTTTCCCCACATGAAGATTACCATATATTGAAGACGATGAACTCTTAGAAATGAAATTGCCACCAATAAATAAATCACCATAAATATTCCTATTGCCACTCTCAATAAAATCTCCATTCACATGTATCTCTCCAGGTTCTTCACTAGATCCCAACTCATGTGAACCTTTAGGAAATTCCAAGTTTTCTTTTACATATATGTTACTTACTTTTATATGTCCATTGTTTTTTATATTTTCTAAATTGAGATTTGAATCGAAATAAATACTTTTATTCTCCCCTATAATATTAGAAGCAGAAATATCCAAACCTCCACCAAACATAAATAAAATAGACTCATCATCAAGATTTATTTTACTAAATCTTACATCATACAAATGAGATGAATAATTTCTATCATATTTATTTATTATTTCATATTTTGTATTTGGCTTATAGTCCATACCGGAATAGGACTTAAACCCAATATAGTTTGGAAAAATATTATATCCTTGTAAATCTATTTCAATGAAATCACTGGAAACCTCTTTATCTTCTAGTCTAATTTTTATTTTATTATTATTTTTTAAGTATTGAAAAATCAACGTATATTCTTTATCCCAATCAAATTTATTTGTATTTTCATTTATAAAATTTTCAAATCCTAAACTGTCTGTTAAACTATTTTTTTGAATTACTTTTTTATACACTCCATTTTCAATTTGGTTAATGCTTATTAAGCTATTGAATATATCAAGATTCACCATAATTCCACTATTATTAATATTTATTAAGCCAATACCTATTCCTAATAAGTCACTTCCTTCTGCTGATGCTTTAGGGTCTATTCTGAAGTTCACTCTAGTTTCAAAGTTAGTATTAGAATAAGTATCTGGGACCTTCATTGCTATCAATGCACCTTGAGGATCTTTATTATCAGACCATTCTAAATTAAGGGTAGGATGTTCTGGATTTTGCATAATGTCTAAGTATATTTCTTCGCTATTTCTATCAAATATTTTTACAGCCTCCCTATTGAAATAAATGTCTTCTAGAAAATCCTGCCATTCCTCACTGCCAGCTCTGCTTAAAATCAATATACGGTCTTCATTTCTAAAATGCTCCAATCGTCCAGCTAAGGTATATGGTCTAGCTTCAAAATAATAAAACCTTTTTGATAATAAATTATTGCTTTTTATTAATTCCTTTGTGTAATTTATAGCATTTGGTTCTTTTTGCATATCCTCAAAAACCATATCATAGTCACTTGAAAAAACCGGATTAGAAATTCCTTCCTTTGATCGATACCATCTTATACGATTTTCAAATATTAATGGAGTAGGTTGTAACGTATAACTTGCTCTAATTCTAATATCATCCTCGTACCATGGAAAAACTCTATTGCCCTCAGAATCGTAAACTCCTACAGAAAACGGCTCTATCTTAGGTGATTCTGGTTCTTTAATTTGATAGTTAGTTACATAAGATACATACTGACGATTGCCTCTTATGTCTGTTCTAATTTCTTTTACATCTACAGCTGTCTTATAATCCCCATAATCTGTAAATATCTCAATCTTATAATCTTCAGCTTCATCATTTTCTATGAAATTTCGTTTGACATCAATTATAAGGTTTTCCATTATTTCCTGATAACTAAAGGTATCTTTTGTAATATCCTTTCCCTTATTTACAATAATAGAACCTTGACCAAATGCAGTAATATAGGTGATTAAGAGTATAGATAAAATAAGCATTGCTAAAATAACTTCAATAAGTGTGAGACCACTTCTTTTATTATTTATCATTCCTGTACGAGCCCCCTACTAAGGTTTTAACTTTGGACCGTCTATTTGCCATAATTCCTCATTAATATATCCACCAATATTCTCAAACGCTTCCCTTAAACTTTCTCTATCTGTTGCCACAAAAACAAAATCATTGTTTATAAACTTTTCATTTGCTTCATTATCTCCTACAGTTATTCCAAAAGATCTAGCTATGTTTGTCACACTTTCTAATTCATAGAATTTCCCATATCTGTCCTTAGTATTTGAATATCCAATGATAAAGGCTTGATCTATAATCTTTGAACCTTGTATCATTTCTCCAATTTTTTGTACATATGGTTCACCATATGTAATGTCTAAAGACACTCCATTCCCTACTGAATGTTTTTGATTTGTTAAATAATAAGTATATCCACTGGGATGTTTGCCTGCTAACCATCCATATCCACTTAAATTTCTATTATTCGTATAAAATATGCCTAGATCCTCCATACTAGTAAGAAAGTTATCAAAGTATCCATAACCATTCCTTCTAATATTAATATTTGCACTTCCTGCAGTTGTTACACCGTCTACAAGAACTACCATGTAGTTCTTCACTTGCTGTTTAGAGTTTAATTCATAACTGCTTTTATTTTCATTAAATTTCTTTAATTGATAATATGCTCTCCTCATACCGTCTCCAGTATTAGTAGCACCATCTGCAGTTAAGGCATTGACCATGGTCTGTAATTTATTTTTTTCATCACTGATTTTAACATTATAAAAACTAGATAGATCTATTCTGTTTACATCTTTACTGTTGTAATTACTATGTGGCATATTTGCATTATAAGAAAATGGGACTAAACTTACATAAACATCAGATTCCTTAAATATAGAAAACAAGCCTCCATTTGGATCATTTAATGTATTCTTTAAAAGACTTAACCTAACGGGATTATTTCCATTTATCCCTGTAGTTGTAGTTCCTTCACCATTCATACCCCAATTCATACTTCCTGATGTATCTAGCACCATAGATATCGCAGCAACAGGCTTTTTATGGATTTCCGGTGTCTCCTCTGTTCTATAAGCTAACGCAATAGCTGGCTTCTTTGCATCTCCCCAATCTATAATGTGAAGTGCATTAATAGCCTCAACTTCAGTAGCTATAGTATCGGATTTCCTATTATTACTGACTTTAAGCATATATCTAATTATTTTATCTTCTTGAGTTTCACTCGGTTTAGTAAATTTCAAATCATATATCAAATCTTCTAATCCATGGGTTAGAACATCCATCTTATAATAACCCGTTTTACCATCAATGGATACATATTTATAATGTACAATTGATTTTTTATCAGGCCCTAACCCTATATAGTTCCAAGGTTTAACTAACCCTTTTATATCACCATTCTCAACGACTGGTTTGAAATCATCTTCAGTTACCATAAACCCCACTGTTGAAAATCTTATGGCATTATTAGTAGTTTCAATGGCATATCTGATATCGGCTTGATTTTCAAAGGATCTAAATGTACTCGAATGTCCTCTTATTCCTATAAATAAGATATTATAGGCAATAACCATTACCATAAGTCCTATACTTATTGCTATAATCAATTCTATTAAAGTAAATCCTTTTCTTTTATTCATGCAGATCCCTCTTGACCTTATATTATTCTTTTATCCATCTAGTCCTACTAAGATTATTCTTATCAATATAAAGTGATAAAGATGAAGTTCCAGATCCCTTTGCTGTTTTAGCAGCAGCACGAATTTTAATTTCATCATCTTCCTTCGAAATTTCTATATCCACATACCCGACAGGATCTATCTCATTAGGTAAAGCAAGGTTCTTATGAGTCAAGGTATCTTTCGTATCTTTTATAAACTTATATATCTTTAAATCACCATCTTTTTCCTCCATCAAAGCCGCATATGCTATGTCTATACCTGATCTAGCTAAATAATATGCCCTCAAATTATTTTCTTGAGTTGTAATTTGCTTAGTATTTGATTGGGCGATTGTTATAATCGAAATAAATAAAATTGACAACACTACCATTACCATTAAAACTACTGGCAATACAAAACCTTTAACTCTTTTTAGGTTCTTATTTACGTAATTCATCCCATCACCTTTCAATCAATTTATATTATCTATACTATCTAACCAGATGTCCTTAGACATCTCGTTACATAGCACAGTATTTTGACACTGTAGGGAGAAAATCTCCCTACAATATCTGTATTTCCTCTTTAACTTATGAAATTAGATGCTGATATTAAGTCATATTATTTAAGGCTTGCACCACAACTAGAACAATATCAGAAAGTGAAAGCAATATTTTTCTCACTTAATTTCCTAAAATAAACCTATAAGTAATCCATATTAGGAGATTAATATCATTATATAGTTAATACTTTAATAAATTAATTGTCTCTTATCAGTATATTACTCATCTTGCCTATCATTATCTTTGTATTCTCCTGGCTTAACAATTATATTTCCTGAATCTAATGAAATTTCATATGGTCCTTCTATCTTATTATTTGCACCATCTTTTAAATCTTCCAGACCACTTGGAACATCAGGATATTTATCTCCATCAAGATAACCTTTTAAATTTTTTTCTATTAATTCATCACTACCTGCATCTGGATGTTCTGCAATATACATTGTTGCTATACTCTTTAAAATTCTGACATTAGCATTATGAGTAGCTATCTTTGCACCTTTTCTTGAGGAGCCTAACTTCGGCACAGCTATAGCTGCCAATATCCCCAATATTGCAATAACTACCACTAACTCCACTAAAGTAAATCCTTTTCTGTTTCTTTTCTTGTTAATCCATTTTAACATTTGCCTTTCCCCCTTAATTTTATATTTTAAAAATAATTATATAAGTATAATAATGATCTCTTTCCTAAACCACTACATTTCTGTCAATTCACAATGCAAAGTGAACAATTTTAAGGTTTTAATGTTTTTAATTGTGCATTGTATCCATATCTCTTTAATTTATTAAAATAGTTTTATCGTACAAAAAAGCTGCATAAATAATACAACTATTTATGCAGCTGAACGATCATCATTATCCTATTGGATAACCTTAGACTCAAGCTTTGCGTCGCTAAGTTTCCTTAACTTTGCCGAGGAAATATTCATTTTTCGATAATTTAATTTATTTTATATTATAATAATCCCTTTTAATTGTCAATATTTGGTAAATGAATAATTCGTTTTAATTGTAAACTGTTCATTTTCAATTATTTATTACTGTATGGTATTCACCATATCAAACATCGGCATTGCCATAGCTATAACTATAAACCCAATGACCACTGCCATAACAACTAACATAAGAGGTTCCATCAGGCTAGTCATTCTTTGTAAAGCTACTTCTACTTCATCATCGTAGAAATCTGCTGTTTTGTATAATATATCATCAAGAGAACCTGATTCTTCTCCTATTTTTATCATGGAATCTACCATTGGCGGAAATACTCCCATTTCGTTAATTGCTCTAGACAAAGCAACTCCTTTTCTTACATTTTCAGCTGCTATTGCTAATCTATCATGTACTACTTTATTTCCTACTACTTTGGCTACCACATCTATGGATTGAAGTAAAGGAATACCACTAGATATTAGAGTTGATAAAGTCCTTGTAAATCTTGATGTAATTATTTTTACATTTGTATCTTTTACTATTGGGATTTTGAGCTTTAATGTATCTAAAAAATTCCTGCCAATAGGTGTTTGCCTAAAAGTGCCAAATCCTGCTATCATTCCCACGACTATTACTATAAATATATACCAGAAATTTGTTAGCCAATTACTTATATTGAGTAAAACCTGTGTAGGAACTGGTAATGCTTGTCCGCTAGATTCAAACATACCTATGAAAGTCGGCATAACAGCTACTAATAAGAATATAACCACTGCAATGGAAACTACTGCTAATGCTATTGGATATATTAACGCTGATTTAATTTTGTTTTCCAATTTGTTTTCCTTCTCAAAATGTACCGCCATTCTTTCCATTATTGTATCTAAGTTTCCACTGACTTCTCCTGCTTCAATCATATTTATAAGGAGTGCTGGAAATACCTTGGGATGTTTTTTCATTCCTTCAGATAAGGTAAACCCTTTCTGAACATTTTCATATAATGCTCCTAATGCCTTAACTAAATTTTTATTTTCAGATTGTTTCTCTAATATTTCTATACATTTTACTATGCCTATACCTGCATCTAACATTGTATAAAATTGTCTGCAAAATACTGCTAAATCTTTCTTTTTAACTTTGCTAGAAAAGATATCTATCTGCGCTTCCGCCTCTATATCCTTCTCTATTGAAACCGTCAGATAGTTATTTCCCTTTAGCATTGCTAATACATCCGACTTCTCACTTCCTTCAAAATACCCTTCTATCATTTCTCCATCTTGAGATACTGCTTTATACCTATATATCATAGGGTCACATCCTAAATAATATATTTTCTAATATTTTCTTGATTTATCGCCTGCATTAAAGCTATATCCTTAGATATTAATCCTCTTTTACAGAGCTCAAGTAATGACGAATCCATAGGTTGCATCTGATATTTTGCTCCTGTTTGTATCGCTGTATCTATTTGATGAATCTTATCTTCTCGAATTAAATTTCTTATGGCTGATGTTGCTACCATTATTTCAAAGGCAGCTACCCTTCCAGATTCATCTGTCTTTGGCAATAATTGCTGAGATATTATTGCCTGAATAGCCGATGAGAACTGTACTCTCACTTGCTGCTGCTGATGTGGTGGAAACACGTCTATTATCCTATCTATAGTCTTTGCAGCTCCATTGGTGTGCAAAGTTGATAACACAAGATGACCTGTTTCAGCTGCAGTAAGCGCTATAGATATCGTCTCTAAGTCTCTCATTTCTCCAACTAATATAACATCTGGATCTTGCCTTAAAGCAGCCCTAAGACTTGATGCAAAGGATTTAGAATCCGTACCTATTTCTCTCTGATTTACTATACTTTTATTATGTTTATGTAAATATTCTATAGGATCTTCAAGAGTCAATATGTGGCATTTTCTTTCATTATTTATTTGATTTATCATAGTAGCTAAGGTTGTGGATTTTCCACTTCCTGTAGGGCCAGTAACCAAAATAAGTCCACGAGGTAATCTAGCTAAATCTTTTACCACTGGCGGAAGTCCCAAGTCATCTATGTTAGGTATTTCTAACGGAATTATTCTTAATGCCATACCATAGGATCCTCTTTGCTTATATGCATTTACTCTATATCTACCTATTCCTGGACTAGAAAAGGAAGTGTCTACTTCACCATTTTCTTCTAATTCTTTTATTAAATGCTCATTCAAAGTTTCATAAACTAAAGTTTTTGTATCGTCTGGTCTTAATTTTTCTTCGCCAAAGTTTATCAGCTGACCATTTATTCTTAAAACAGGAGGCATTCCGACTGTTATATGAATGTCAGATGCCTTTTTAGAAGTAGCTATGTTCACAAGTTCAATTATATTCATTTTATGTCCCCCTATCCCAATGTAAATCCTACTCTTAATACTTCATCATAGGAAGTGTCTCCTCTAATTGCTAAGCTTGCTGCTGATTCTAATAATGTATGCATTCCATCTTTTATAGCTTGTGTCCTTAATTCATCTATATTAGCTCCTTTATCTATAAGTTGCCTAATACTTTCATTAATTGGCATCAATTCATGTACTGCCCTTCTCCCTTTATATCCATTGTTACAAAAACTACATCCTACGGCTTTATTTAATATCAATTTATCTTTTTCTTCCATACCCAAGATTTTTTTTTCTAAATACCCAGCCTCATAAGACGTCTTACATTTTGGACAAAGTAATTTTATTAATCTTTGAGATACGACTCCTATAATAGCTGATGATACTAAATATGATTCTATTCCCATATCAATAAGCCTTGCAACGGTAGAAGGACTGTCATTAGTATGTAAAGTCGAAAGAACTAAATGTCCAGTAATTGCTGCCCTAATTGCTATCTCGGCAGTTTCGCTATCCCTTATTTCTCCTACCATTACTATATCTGGGTCTTGTCTAAGTATGGCTCTAAGTCCAGAGGCAAAGGTTAATCCAGCCTTTGTATTTACCTGTACTTGATTGATTCCATTTAATTTATACTCTACTGGATCCTCTATAGTGATTATATTTTTTTCTATTTGATTTAACTCTTGAAGAACAGTATATAAAGTAGTAGTCTTTCCACTCCCTGTAGGTCCTGTAACTAATATCATTCCATATGGTTGAGCTAGAATCTTATTGAATATTTCTAACCCATCCTTGCTGAAACCTAATGCTTCCTTTGTGAACATAAAATTAGACCTATCTAGTAATCTTATTACAATCTTTTCTCCATAAACTGTTGGCAAAGTAGATATTCTCATATCTATTTCCTTACCATTTATTTTAGTTTCTACTCTACCGTCTTGAGGTATTCTTTTTTCTGCAATATTCATTTTTCCAATAATTTTAATCCTAGTAACTATACCTGAAAGACTACCTTTAGCAAGTATCATAACC
The DNA here is from genome assembly GCF_902479755.1 of uncultured Tissierella sp. NCBI lineage: Bacteria > Bacillati > Bacillota > Tissierellia > Tissierellales > Tissierellaceae > Tissierella > uncultured Tissierella sp. The sequence goes on from NZ_CABSQO010000023.1 coordinate 70,804, forward strand.
TCTCTTAAATCTCCATCTATACGAAATCGCACTCTTATATCTTCAGCATATGGCTCTATATGTATATCAGATGCTCTTTCCCGTACAGCTTGTTCGATTATAGAGTTTAAGAGTTTCACTATTGGAGCACTGGTTACTTCTAATAGCTCAGAGTCCTCTACATCATCTGTATTAATAGGTAAAAAATTCTCTTCAAATTCTTCTAATACTTTTTTTGTAGTTTCTCCACTATAAAATCTATCTATTGCTTTTAACAGTTTTTCCTTTGTTGAAATAACTGGTTGAATCTCTGATTTAACGAAAATTTTAACATCATCTAAAGCAAAAATATTCAATGGATCAACCATAGCTACTATAAGAATATCATCTCTTTTATCTATCGCTATGAGTTCATATCGCCTAACTATATTTTCTGGAATGATTGTGGCTACAGACGAATTTATTTGATACTTATCTAAATCTACATGTGGTATTCCTAGCTGAAATTCTAATACCTCAATAATATCATCCTCAGTGGTAAATTTTTCAGCAACAATAACTTCTCCTAACTTTTTCCCTGACCTTTTCTGTATATCTAAAGCATTTTTAAGTTGAATTTCAGTTATTTTTCCAGCATATAGTAATAATTCTCCCAGCTTTAATTTTTTATTTATCATTCCATCACCTTCAAGTATTATTATCCTTCGTTGTATTATTCTATATAATTAGTCAAAATTCCTTCTATTTTTTTAAATATTTCCAAATTTATTTTTTTATCTAAATTCCCCCAAATATTTTGACTAAAAATAGCTTGATTTAAGAGCATAGATATTCCATTAAATGATTTCATACCTCTGACTTTAGCCTCTTTTATTAATTTAGTTTCATATGGTTTATATACTATATCATAAGCAATAGTATTAGTAGAAAATCCACTTAATTCCAGTGGTGCCATATTTTCTAAAGGATACATACCTATGGATGTGGAATTAATAATAATATCTATATTTTTTTTATCTATATTATCTAAATTTAAATTCGTTATCTCTATTAAAATTTTATCATTTATCTTTTTTATCTTTTTTTGCAATAAGAAGCTATTATCTAAGGTTCTATTAGCAATAGTTATACTATATATATCTTTCTTCACCAATGCATTTGCAATCGCGTATGCAGCTCCTCCTGCACCTATAAGCAAAATATTTTTACCTTTTATATCTATGTTATTATCGTGAAAAGTTTGTAAAAAACCATCACCATCTGTATTATATCCAATAAATCTTCCATTATGATTTTTTACAGTATTAACTGCCCCCATAGCTTTGGCTTCTGGAGTAATATCATCTAGATATTTAATTATAGATTTCTTATATGGAATAGTTACATTAAAGCCTTCTATTTTCATTGCCTTAAATCCATTTATTGTTGTCTTTAAATCAGTTTCTTCTATATTAAATCCTAGATAGAGACTGTCTTTATTTAAAATTTTAAAAATATTATTATGTATTATCGGTGATAGAGATTTATCTATTGGTTTTCCTATTAAACAATAAAGTTTTGTATTCCAAGTGATTTCCATTTTTTCCCTCCTGTCATTAATTTTATTATACCATAAAAGCCAGCCTGCTAATATTATGACTGTCTATATATCTAATAATAAAAACAAAAAAATTTAAATCTGGCTAGATTATACAAATTGGATAAAAACTAGTCTAAATAAAAAAACTATTCCGTGCAAAACTATTTGTAGGAGGTGGATGATTTGAAAAAAAATAAAATCAAAATTTTAGGATTATCTATAGTTTTACTAGTAGCAATGGCTGGCTGTCGTCCAGCGAATACAAATATGAGAAATATGTCTACACAAACTAGACTATATAACGATAACTTAAATAATCGTTGGATGACTAATACACCTTATAATACTAGGGATAGATTAAATACTAATCTAAACAATGGTATGGTTAGAGATAACACTAATCTCAACAACAATGCGCTTAGAAACACTCCAATGACTTATGATAGTCTAAGAGGTAACAATTTAGTCCCTGGAACCACTGATAATGGTAATATAGCAAACAATAATTTATCAACTAGAGCAACTGCTATAGCGAAACGAGTAGCTGAATTACCAGAAGTGAAAGGTGCTTCCGTAATAATTCATGGAAATACAGCCCTTGTGGGATGTGAACTAGAGGGAAATACAGCTACCAAAGGAATTACAACTAGCATTGGAAATACAACTACTACAGGTACTACAACTCATACTGTAAGTTCTGATCTTAGAAAAAAAGTAGAAGCTGCTGTAAAAGTTGCTGATAAAAACATAAAACATGTTTCTGTAACTTCAGACCCTACTCTTCACACTAGAATAAGAACTATAAGTACCAATATAAACAGTGGTCATCCTATATCTACATTTGTTACAGATATAGAAGATATTCTTACAAGAATAACTGCTCCTATTAGAACAGCTCCCGTTAGATAGGTATAGTAAATTAATCCAGGATTAAATTACCTGGATTAATTTATTTACTCATTAAAGTTTTATTTAGCTTATTTAGTAATCTTGTTTCAATTCTTGACACATAAAGTCTAGATATACTCAACATAGCAGCAATTTCTCTCTGTATTTTACAATTACCATCTATCAAAACTACTTATATAATTGCTTTCAATTTGCAAGAATCTCAAAGGCTTTAATTGATTTAATAAATCTCTAATTATAAATAATAAACCCTCTACAATTATTTATAATCTTTTATATAAAAC